>JAGBZV010000182.1 GCA_017628075.1 Clostridia bacterium | reverse complement strand
TAGCGCGTGAGACTCCGACTCTCAAGGTCACAGGTTCGAATCCTGCCGGGCAGGCCATAAATAAAAACAGTCACCCTGCGGTGGCTGTTTTTATTTACAGTTTGCTCGACAGGGTTGTACTACATGTGACTGCAAGAACCGCAAGGTTCTTGCGGTGATACAGCTTGCTGTATCACCGTCAGGTCTTCGAATCCTGCCGGGCAGGCCACGGAATAACAGGCAGTTGCACTTACGTGCCCCAGCCCCTTTATCCTCACTCGGCGGTGATGCCGCTTTCGGCTTCGTGTACAAGCTGCGCTGCGAGCGCACCGTTTTTAACATCAATGCGGATAACCGTGTCCGGTGCCGGATCATCCGCGATGATCGCGCGCGCCGCAAGCGTTTCGATCTGCGACTGAATAAATCGCTTGAGCGGTCTTGCACCGTAAATCGGATCGTACGCACTTTGGATGATGTGCGTCTTGGCATCCTCTGTCACCAGAAGCGAAAGACGCCGATTGCGCAAGCGGCTTTCCAGATCCGAAAGAAGCAGATCAACGATCGAGCGGATATCCGTCCTTGTCAACGGCTTAAAGAGCACCGTTTCATCAAGACGGTTGAGAAATTCCGGCCGGAACGACCGGCGCAGAAGCGCCGTCACCCCTGCGCGCACGTCCTCCGAAAGATTCCCCTCGGCATCAATTCCATCCAGAATCAGATCAGATCCAAGATTGGAGGTCAGGATCAGGATCGTATTCTTGAAATCGACCGTGCGTCCCTGGCTGTCCGTAATGCGTCCGTCATCCAAAACCTGCAAAAGCACGTTGAATATATCGGGATGCGCCTTCTCAACCTCGTCAAACAGCACCACGGCGTAAGGCTTGCGCCGTACCGCCTCGGTCAGCTGACCGCCCTCGTCGTATCCGACGTATCCGGGAGGTGCACCAATGAGGCGTGATACGGAATATTTTTCCATATACTCGCTCATGTCAATGCGCACAATGGCGTGTTCATCGTCGAACAGTGCCTGCGCCAATGCTTTTGCAAGCTCCGTCTTACCAACACCCGTTGGACCAAGGAACAGAAACGAGCCGATCGGACGGCGCGGATCCTTGATGCCTGCGCGTGAGCGCAAAATCGCGTCGCAGACACGGGATACGCCCTCGTCCTGTCCGATCACGCGCTCATGCAGAATCGCATCCATGGAAAGAAGCTTGGCACGCTCGCTCTCCATCAGTTTTGCAAGCGGAATTCCCGTCCAGCGCGCCACGATCTTTGCAATCTCCTCCTCCGTTACGTTATCACGCAGCAGAGTGCTGTTATTCTGCGCATTTTCAGCGGCACATTCCGCCTCCAAAAGCTCCCGCTGAAGCCCCGGAAGCTTACCGTATTTCAATTCTGCGGCACGGGAGAGGTCGTATTCGTTCTGTGCGATCTCAATGGCGGCATTGGTTGCCTCGATCTCCTCCCGGATCCTCTGCGCCCGACCGATGGTATCGCGCTCGTTTTCCCATTTTGCCTTCATGACGTTGAACGTATCGCGCAGGTTCGCAAGAGATTCCTCCGTTTTTGCAAGCCGCTCTGCTGAAAGCTTGTCCTCTTCCTTTTTGAGCGCAGCTTCTTCGATCTCAAGCTGCATAATGCGGCGTGAGATCTCATCCATCTCCGTCGGCATGGAGTTCAACTCCGTCTTAATGCGTGCGCACGCCTCGTCAACGAGGTCGATCGCCTTATCGGGCAAAAAGCGATCGGAAATATACCTGTCCGACAGCGTCGCCGCCGCAATCAGCGCCGCATCGTGAATTCTGACACCGTGGTACACCTCATACCGCTCACGGAGTCCACGCAGGATCGTGACCGTGTCCTCTACGCTCGGCTCTGCTACGAGAACCGGCTGAAAGCGTCTTTCAAGTGCGGCATCCTTTTCGATATATTGGCGGTACTCGTTGAGTGTCGTCGCACCGATGCAATGCAGCTCTCCGCGCGCGAGCATTGGCTTGAGCAGATTTCCCGCATCCATCGCACCGTCAGGCTTGCCTGCGCCAACGATGGTGTGCAGCTCGTCGATAAAGAGAATGATCCTGCCCTCGGAGGCCTTGATCTCCTCAAGCACCGCCTTCAGCCGCTCCTCAAACTCTCCCCGGAATTTCGCACCGGCAACCAGCGCCCCCATATCAAGGGAAAAGAGGCGTCTGTCACGGAGATTGTCGGGAACGTCGCCGCGCACGATGCGCTGTGCAAGTCCCTCTGCGATCGCTGTTTTTCCGACACCCGGCTCGCCGATCAGACAGGGATTGTTTTTTGTTTTACGGGAGAGGATCTGTATCACGCCGCGAATCTCATCGTCACGGCCGATGACAGGATCCAGCTTCTGCGCACGTGCAAGCTCTACCAGGTCTTGTCCGTACTTTTTCAGCACGTCGTAAGTGCTCTCGGGGTTGTCCGTTGTCACGCGCTGTGTTCCGCGAATGGACTGCAGCGCCTCCATAACTGCGTTTTTTTCCGTGCCAGATGATGCAAACGCCTCACGGAGCGCCTTATCCGGATGCGAAAGAAGGGCAAGCAGGAGGTGCTCGACCGACACGTAATCATCCCTCATGCTCTCCGCCTCTTTTTCTGCCGCATGCAGCACCTGCTCAAGCGCGCGGGAGCAATAGATCTTTCCCGCACCTGCCCCATAGACACGCGGAAACGCCTCCAGTGCCGTCTGCAGTGCACGAAGCAGCCCGCCAATGTCCGCTCCGGCGCGCTGCAGAACAGACGTCACAAGCTCCTCCGGGTTTTTCAGAAGGCCAAGCAGCAGATGCACCTGCTCAATCTGGCTGTGCTGACCATCCGATGCAAGGCTCTGCGCGTTTTGCAGTGCTTCTATGCTTTTTTGTGTGTATTTCTGAAGATTCATATTCCATATTCCTCCGTTTCTTCTCTGCAATTATAAAACGATCTCATGTGAGGACAAATAGTCACGATAGATGCGCTCTATTTCTGCGGTCGCCGCAGCAGGCGTATCCAACATATAAAAGAAGCTCTTGAGCGCACGGTCAAAGGCATCGATATACCCATACAGAAGATCCCCCAAGCTCTCGCTGGAAAGCTCCCGTATCACAGGCCCAATGCCGTGCACGCGCGTCGGACGCAGCCGCCGCGTCAGACGTCCATCCTCCATATGACAATCAAGCTGCGGAAGATACGCCGCCTCAAGCCCCATCCATAGTCGGAAAAACTGCGACAGATACAGAAGCAGGCTGCTGTTCTGTGACCGCAAGGACACGCGAAGCTCTCCGACTGCGTCCCCATAGGTGCGGTACAGCTCTATTGCATAACGCACAGATGGGTTGTACTTATATGCAATGGCAGAGCGCACCGTCAGCGTGGAATCCGTCGGCTGCATCAGCACCTGAAAGGTATCCGCACCGCCGAGGATCGCCTCTACACGGCGAATGGTGTCCTGCATTCGCTTCTCGGGGGTGACGTAGGATACGTATTCCGCCAGGATCTGATTGATCATATTGGATCGATTGGTGTTGTTCCGATACGCAAGGCGGTCGATCATTGTAACCACATCGTCAGACAGCACGATGGAATATACCGATTTCTGCATAGCCAATACCCTTGCATCCGATTCCAGATGCAAATCCTTTCCAAAGCAACGCCGTCAGAGGAAGCAATACGTCCCTCGGACTTCTTGATAACATTATACCACGCACTTCAAAACTCGTCAATTGATTTATATAAATCTTAACACAAGTTTCACAAATCCGGAACAATTTACACAAATCTTGGGAGATTTTTGATAGAACTGCCAAAAACGAACGTCCCGGATGCGCACAAAATTTCCCGCAAACACATACAAACACCGTAAGCCTCTTGCCAAACGGCGTAAAATATGGTATCATTATACCATAAAACGATCCATGGAAACGGAGGCAATATGAAAGAAATCCTGATCCGTCACATCCGAGCATACCCTGCGATGACCGTCACAGACGCAGTCAAACTCTGTTATCAAAGTGCCTTTGGCGGCGGCCATTTGATTACCGATGAGGCACGTGCGCTTGCATTTCTGCATACCGAGCGCAAGCAGCTCCTGCAAAGTGCAGAAACACCATTGACCGAGGAGATCGGCGGCGGAGTCGTCAGGCTCAATCTTGCAGCTTCTCAAGCCGCAACTCTGTCCGATGCACACATTCTCCGCGCGTTTGCGGCATCTGCCGCCCACATCGCCAAGCGCACGGACAACGACGCGCGCTTTCACGCTGCCCTGGATGCACTCCGTGCGCTTGCAAGCGAGGGCGCAGCGCCATTCACCCTCGATGCGCTGGACGCCTATCTGACGCAATACCGCGCCAATGGTTGTCCGCCCGTTTCCCATTCACCGGAATACCGCGCCCAAAACGCCCCCGCTTACCGGGTTATGGGGGCTGAATTTGCCGCACTTCTTCCGCTTCTCGGACGCATCGACGCACTGCTGTCCGCAAATATGGGCCGCTGTGTAACCGTAGCCATCGACGGCTACGCCGCCGCCGGAAAATCGACCTGTGCCGCAGCACTGTCCGCAATGTACGATAGCTGCATCTTTCACATGGACGATTATTTTCTGCCGCCGCAGCGCCGTACGCCCGAGCGTCTTTCAGTACCGGGCGGAAACGTAGACCACGAACGGTTTTCCGCCGAGATCCTTACAGCCATTCTTGCCCAAAAGCCCGCACTTCATTCCGCATTTGACTGTCAAAGCGGGACACTTCTTCCGCCGAAAACAACCGCACTTCGTCCGCTTGTCATAGTAGAGGGCTCGTATTCGCACCATCCGAAGCTCAGCGCCGCCTGGAATCTGCGCATCGCCATCGACGTGGAAGCACAGACACAGCGTGATCGCATCCGATGCCGCAACGGCCCGCAAATGCTGCGCCTGTTTGAGGAGCGCTGGATCCCAATGGAGCATCACTATTTTCAAGCGCTTCGGATTTTCGAAAATGCAGATGCGGTGATTCGTGTACCATAATACAGCGATTTCCGCAAAAATAAGAAGCATCAAGGTCAAGCCTTCACGAATCGCGCACAACCCCTTGACTTCCCGCATCGTTTATGATATAATACCCTTGCTGACTGAAAAACACGTGAGGTGATTGCTATGATAGATATTGCTGCATGGACAAGCAGCTTCCTGCAAAGGCTGACCGACAGCTTCGGAGAGCGCGTATGGTTTGTAGGACTGCAAGGCAGCTATGGCCGCGGTGAGGCAACCCAGACAAGCGATATTGACATCGTTGTAATTCTGGATACACTTTCTTCCTCCGATATTCAAGCCTACCGTGCAATGTTGGATACCCTGCCTCAAAGAGAGCTGATCTGCGGCTTCCTTTCGGGCAAGGATGAGATTCTGAACTGGGAGCCGTCCGATCTGTTTCAGTTTTGCTACGATACCACGCCAATCCAAGGCAGCCTTGACGAGGTATTTGCAATGATTGACGCGCGTGCTGTGAGCAGAGCGATTAAAATCGGCGCCTGCAATATTTTCCACGGATGCGTTCATACGATGCTCCATGAGAGAAGCGACGATATGCTGCGCGAATTATATAAATCCGCTTCCTTCGTCGTGCAAGCCATCGCATTTCAGCAAACCGGAGCATATATCAAGCATCAAAGGGACCTGCTGCCGATGGTTTCAAAGGATGAGCAGGGGATCATCAACACCTTTTTGACCTTGAAACAGGGTGGCGCCGTTGACTTTGAGCAGATGTCCGACGCCTTATTTACCTGGTCCAAAAAATGGGTTGACGAGCAGCTCTGAACCAGACGCATTCAAGCGGTTACTGTAAAATTGAACAAAAAAACACCCTATGATCCTGGCGTGGAATACCACACCAATCACAGGGTGTCTTCACTTTTTACAATCACGGATGCAAAAAAGCCTTGCATTGCGAGCGGCTTTATGTCAAACAAGCCGGGGCGCCGATCTGCGTGCTTCATTTTGAGCGATACGCACGCCCATAGCGCCCAATGCTTCCAGCACCGTCAATGCTTCGTATATGCCGCACGCAGGGAATCGCGGTACTCAGTCGGTGTAACTCCCGTCATTCGGCGGAACCACCGGCTGAAATAGAACTCGGACAGGCCGAGATCCGCTGCAACGTCCGACGTTTCGGCAGCAGATTCCAACTGCGCTGCAGCGCGGGAAATGCGCAGCTGATTGATGAACGCGCCAACGGTGATCCCCTCGCACTTTTTGAATACCTTTGCGCAGTATACCGGATGCAGGCCCACGTGATCCGCAAGATCCTCAAGCTGTACGCCTTCTCTGTAATGCTCCAGAATATAGCGCTTCATTGCGCGAACGTAGTCGTTGTCGCTGTAACGGATAACAAAATCCTCCATCTGAATGAGGAGCATCTGCAAAGCCGCCAGATATTTTTTCCGCTGGTCGGGGGAGCCACTCTGACAAACACGACGCAGATAGTCCACGGAGTACGACACATCGGGATCGTCTGCGTACGTCATTCTGTGCGGATAAGAAAAGATCGTATCGCCCGCCTGTCCGTCACGGTGAGGCGTATCGTCCCAGAAGGAAGCCGACAAATACGCTGCGGGTGCTGCATTCTCAGAGAGGCAGAACAACGCACCCGGAGCGGCGTACAGACAGTCACCGGGCCTTGCAGTATACGGAGTACCGCTGATAAGCACCGTCAGCTCTCCCTCCAAGACGAAGATGAGCCGGTGCTCCGTCAGAAACTCCGGAGGCGTTTCCTCTATGCGCGCAAGCGGCTGGAGCGCAACGTGCCTTACAGACAGCATTGGCAGCGCAATGCGCCGGATATCCGTGAGGAATGTAATCATCTCATCATCTGCGGAAGCCGTACGTGCGTGCGGCGCATTTTTCATTTCCAGGGTAAAATCATCATCGCCAAATAACTGCAGCTGTGTGATTTCTTTCATAGCGTATCCTTTCGGGGACGGCGTTTTTCCGTCCGCTGACGGGCACAGCAACGATGCCCGCGCGGCGCGCCCTATCTGCCATATATCGGCAAAAATATGCGCTTCGGTGTGGGGGTGGCACAATGCCTGTCACACATCGAGCTACGTCTAATATTATACCATATTTTTGCAGATTCGTCAACTTTTTTTCTGATTTGCACGAAAAACCGCAAAAAAGAAAAACGGGGGCTGGGGCACGTAAGTGCAGCAGCCCGGCGAATCCTCTTTCTGACACAAATCGGTCAGATACAAACATCCAATGCTTGATGCGTTCTTGCAGATTGGAAGCAGCCTTCCATAACCAACAGCACGCGGCGTACCTCCTCAAGCTGGATGCGCTGCGGCTCAATGCCTTCAATGGCGCGGACAACGTTACGGTAGAAATCGTGCACGTCAGACGTTGGCCGTGCGATCTCGTAACTGTCAAGTGTGATCTCATCACGCGGCGCCATCGTTTTGGTAATGCCGGCCGCGGTCTGGACGGGAATGACCTCTTTTTCGTTCCAGGCCTTCATTTTCGCGATCTTACAGCACCTCTGCCAATCCTCGATCATTGCCGTGCCACGCTTGCACTGCATATAAAATCTCGGCATATAGATGAAATTATACGTTCCAACCTCAACCGTCGCACGTTTTCCGGATGCAAAGGTCAGCATCAGATGGAAGCCGTCGTCGACCTCCTCGGTAGTGATATTGGTACTTTCATTGTAAATACGAACGATCTTCTCGTTTGGAATCAGCTGAAGCATCTGATCGATCAGGTGTACACCCCAATCAAGGATCATCCCGCCGCCGTAAGCCCTTTGGCATCTCCAGTCCGAGGGAACGCCGCGAGAGCCGTGAACGCGGGACTCAATATTGAGCACCTCGCCAATCTCACCGCTCTCGATGATGGACTGAATGGCAAGAAAATCCACGTCCCATCTGCGATTCTGATGAACGGTAAACAGCTTTCCAGACGCCTTTGCCGCCGCACACATATCGTCAAAATCACTGACAGACAGCGCAACGGGCTTTTCGCAGACGACGTTCTTTCCTGCAAAAAGCGAACGGATGACGATATCCTTGTGTGCATCGTTGGGCGTCGCACAGACGACAATATCCACGTCTGCATCAGCAAGAATCGACTCAAAGGAATCATACGTCATAATCCCGCGCGATCTTGCCAGATCCATGCGCTCCTGCCTGATATCATAAACGCCGTGCAGGGTTACAACGTCACTTTTCAGCGCGTGATCACCGTGCCAGGCCCCTTGTCCACCATATCCAATCACGACAAGATTTTTCTTCATAGCGATACTCCAAAAATCGAAAATTTTTGCATCCCGATACAGCAAGGCTGCACCGGGATGCGACAGATTCAAATTATGCCCATGCCATGCCGGTAGGCTTCGGCTCATAGATGATAATGGGCTTGAGGAAGTCTACAGCCTTCTGCAGACCCTCGTCAATCGACATGAGGGAATCCTCATGCTCAATGCTCAGGACCTTGTCATAACCGGTCAAGCGGAGCGCAGAAACGATTTCCTTCCAATAGGATGCATCGTTGCCGTAGCCGCAAGCACGGAATACCCAGGAGCGATTGAGCTCATCACCGTAGTGCTTGGTATCAAGCACACCGATCTTGCCGGTGTTGATCTTGTCGATCTTGGTATCCTTTGCATGGAAGTGATAGATTGCGCCCTGCAAATAACGGATTGCTGCAACGGGATCGATACCCTGCCAAATGAGGTGAGAGGGGTCAAAGTTTGCACCGATGACATCACCGACAGCAGCTCTCATCTTCAGGAGCGTTTCGGGATTGTACACCGCAAAGCCGGGGTGCATTTCAAATGCGATCTTGGTCACGCCGTGTGCCTTTGCAAAGGCTGCGGTTTCCTTCCAATAGGGAATGAGGACCTCATTCCACTGCCAATCTAAGATTGCAAGAAAATCTTCCGGCCAGGGGCAGGTTACCCAGTTCGGGTACTTTGCGCCCTCGTGGTCACCGGGGCAGCCGGAGAACGTAACGATCGTATCAATGCCGAGCTTCTCAGCGAGAAGAACTGCATCTACAAAATCATCGTGGAATTGCTTTGCAATTGCCTTGTCCGGATGAACGGCATTGCCGTGGCAGGACAGGCAGGAGATCTTGATATCATACTTTTTGAAGGTTGCAACGAATTCTGCAAGTGCAGCATCGTCATTGAGCAGGACCTTGGGATCGCAGTGTGCCTTACCCGGGTAGCCGCCGCAGCCAATTTCAGCCATAGTGACACCGAGGCCATGCAGGATCGACAGGGTCTCATCAAGCGATTTTGCACCGTAGAGATTGGTGAGTACGCCGAGTTCCATATCGTTTATTTACCAAAACTTTCGTGAACGAAAGTTTCCTTTCTTTTCTGTTCTGGAGTACGCAGTGAGCGAATCGGTGCACGTCCGTGCCGGAAAAATCCGGGCACGGCGTGCAATCCTCATACAAATGCGCTTATAATTGAGCTTTGATCGAATCAGGAGAAGTAGTAGGGCTTACCGGTCTTAGCAGATTCGTAGATACCCTCAAGGATCTGGGTAACGACGAGTGCCTGCTCGGGAAGAACGGAGGGCTCGGTATCGTTGATGACAGCCTCAATCCAGAGTCTTGCTTCACGGTAGGAGGGATCTTCGCTTCCTGCGCCATCGTAGAATGCAACGCCGCCTGCGTTCAGGTCAGGCTTCAGGACATACTGTCTGCCATTGCGAATGCCATTGATGCGAAGACCGTCAAGCATATCTGCGCCTGCCTTCGTGCCTGCAACGGTAGTGATTGCTTCTCTGGGATCGAGAAGGTTGATTGCCCATGCAGACTCAAGAATGATCGTTGCGCCGTCTTCCATGACGATAAAGCCAAATGCAGAGTCCTCAGCGGTATACTTCTCAGAATCCCACGGCCCCCATGCGTTGCCCTGTTCATCCTTGGGCAGAGAGTTGAGCTTGTGGTAGGTGGTACCAACACAGTACTTCGGCTTGTAGTTGTTCATCGTCCACAGCGTCAGGTCAAGAGCATGCGTACCGATATCGATGAGGGGACCGCCGCCCTGCTCGTACTCATTGATGAAGACACCCCACGTCGGAACCGCACGACGACGGATTGCAGTTGCCTTTGCGAAGTAGATATCGCCGAACGTGCCCTGCTCTGCTTCCTGCTTGAGGTACAGAGAATCCGGTCTCTGACGTCCCTGATAGCCGATTGTGAGCTTCTTGTTGTTTGCCTTTGCTGCTTCGAGCATCTTGATTGCTTCCTCGGAGTTGATAGCCATCGGCTTTTCGCACATAACGTGCTTGCCTGCATTCAGGGCATCAACGGTAATGAAGCTGTGTGCGCGGTTCGGAGTCAGAACGTGAACGACCTCGATGGTCTCGTCCTTGAGCAGCTCCTTATAGTCAGTATAAACCTTCGCCCCGGGCACACCGAAGTCTGCAGCAGCCTTAACAGGAGTTTCCTCTACGATGTCTCAGAAGGCAAGCATTTCACCCTGAGCAAGGCGCTTGAGGGACGGCATC
>JAGBZV010000181.1 GCA_017628075.1 Clostridia bacterium | reverse complement strand
GGGGGCTGGGGCACGTAAAGTGCACCAGCCCGTCGTGCTGCTTGTATTGATAGGCGCTGCGGTCAGATCATGCGCCGCAGGGTGTCGGCGGCGGTATAGGCGCGGGTGAGAAATTCCTTTGCAGGCATACTGTCATAGCGATTGGATTTTCCGCCGGAGGCACGGCTGCCGATCTCCAGCATCAGCGTTCCCCGGTAATCGTAGGTGCGAAGCTGCTCGGTGACGTAGGAAAAATCTATGTGTCCGTCAAAGGGGATGAAGTGGCAGTCCTCGTCGTATACGCCGGTGTTGTCGTGGATATGGGTGCAGATGAGGCGATCGCCGAACAGGGGCATAAAGCGCAGCCCCGGCGTAAAGCACGATTCGTGTCCGCAGTCCCAGCAAAAGCCTGCATTAGGAAAGCGTTCCATTGCCCACGCGAGATTGGAAAGCTTGCGCAGGTTTTCAAAGGCGAGTCTGATACCGTTGCTCTCTGCGTATTCGGAGAGGCGCTGAAACCGGGAAAAGCCGACATCGCACATCGGCGGAGGCGTGTTGCCCGAGGAAAGATGCACGACGAGAATGGGTGCACCTGCAATCGCGCAGAAGCGGACGCTGTCCATCAGCGCCTGCAGGATTCCGCCGTCATCCTCTTGCCAGATGCGGTTGATGCCGACGGCAGGTGCATGGATGGATTCGTAACGGATGCCGTGCTTGGCGCAGGCGTTTGCAACCTTATCGTGATAGGCTTCGTTTTCGGTCATGGTGAAGGTCGCGCCGAAGCCGATATCTGCCATTTCGCGCAGACAGGTATCGTAATGCAGCTCCTTTAGTGCGTGGAGATTGATCCCGAGTGTTAGCATAGGGGGTCCTTTCTTGTATGAGATGGGGGCGGTCGTGGACGACTGCTCGATGCTTTAGGATATTATAGACCAAAACAGACAATAAGTCAATAGCTTTTTCAAAATCCGTCAGAATTTCCGGAGGGGGGCAGGGGGCATCCGCAGCGTATTTTGGGACGCGGATATCAATTTTGCGCGTAAGACTTGAAAATTTTTCAATCTTGTGATATAATGCTGTTGCGGAGCATTTCCGTAGAATACGCGCAGTGGAGGGTATGTCATGTCAATTTCGCTGTTTTGTCAAGCGCTTCTGAAGCTTTTGGTCGGAGCGGCTTTGGTCGGTTTGTTGATATTTTTGCCGGCAGGAACGGTTGCATTTGCAAACGGCTGGTTGTTTATGGGGGTTTTATTCGTGCCGATGCTCCTTGCAGGAATCGTTATGATGTGGAAAAATCCTGCGCTGCTGGCAAAGCGTCTGAATGCAAAGGAAACGCAGAAAAAACAGGGGCTCGTCGTTGGGCTGAGCGGACTGATGTTTGTGGTAGGCTTTGTCGTGGCGGGATTGGATTTCCGGTTTTCCTGGTCGAGTTTGCCCGTGGGGGTGACGGTGGGTGCGGCGGCGGTGTTTTTGGCGGCGTATCTTTGTTATGCGGAGGTTATGCGGGAAAATGCATATCTGAGCCGTACGATCGAGGTGCAGGATAACCAAAGGGTGATCGATACCGGTCTGTACGGCGTTGTCAGACATCCTATGTACAGTGTCACACTGCTTTTGTTTTTGTCGATGCCGCTGATGCTTGGCTCGTTGTATGCGTTTTTTGTGTTTCTCGTCTATCCTGTTCTGATTACGATAAGAATCAAATATGAGGAGGAACTCCTGGAGAGGGAGCTTGACGGCTACCGTATGTACAAGCAACGGGTAAAATATCGATTGATCCCATTTGTTTGGTAATCGGAATTCAGTATGATATACTGTGTATATGAGAACAGTTCGACAAACTTGAATTTGTAGGTGAGATAATGATTATTTTGATTACTGGAGCATCACATACAGGCAAAACGGCTCTTGCTCAAAAGTTGCTTGAAAAATATAAATATCCGTATCTGTC
>JAGBZV010000180.1 GCA_017628075.1 Clostridia bacterium | reverse complement strand
TTCCTCGGGGACTATGTATCCGACTGCGCCTGCCCGCACAAGACTATGGAGCTGCTCAATGCAGCGCAGAAAACGCACGCTTGCCGATTTGTAAAAGGCAACCGGGAAGAATATGTTCTGAACCACCACAAAAATGGCAGCGATTGGGCGTACGGCCAAACCACAGGTTCCCTGCTCTACACATATGAGAATATGACCGCGGAGGATCTGCACTTTGTCGACAATCTGCCGATGACGGAAGTCATTGCCATTGACGGTACGGACCCTGTGCGCATTTGTCACGGTGCACCGTACAAGACCCGTGTGGAATTAAAGCCCGGCAACGGGCGCGTACAGCAGGTGCTCGATACCGTGCAGGAGCCGGTTCTTTTGGGCGGACACAGTCATACGCAGTTTATGGAACGTGTCGGAGAGAAACTCTATGTCAATCCCGGCTCGCTCGGTATTCCCACTACGGGTATTTCGCAGGCGGAAATGGCGTTTCTCGAATGGAACGGACAAAGCTGGGTACCGGAACTCGTGCATGTGCCATATGACATCGAAGCTGTCGTCCGCGAAATGACGGAAGCCGGCCTGCTGGAGTGCACATCTGTCTGGGCGCATTGCATCGTGAAGGGCCTGCGCACTGCGCACAATTACGCAATGGACTGCCTGAATCTCGCCGGGAAACTGGCCGGGAACGGCAGTATGACGAATGCGCATCTGATGCAGGCCGCGAAAGCACTCGGCATTTTGGAATGAAGGGAAGTAAAAGCATATGGATATGATCATTGCGACACACAATAAACACAAAGTGGAGGAATTCAGCCGGATTCTGGCACCGCTCGGCATCACCATCCGCACAGCGGAGCTGACGGAAGCGGAGGAAAACGGCACCACTTTCATGGAGAATGCCTACATTAAGGCAAAATCCGCCTGCGATGAGACCGGTCTGCCGTGCATCGCGGATGATTCCGGTCTTTCTGTGGATTATCTCAACGGTGAGCCGGGCGTATACTCCGCACGCTATGCCGAAGAAGGCAAGCGCAAACTGACCGTCCTCGAAAAGCTCAAAGACGTGCCGGACGAACAGCGCGGCGCGCATTTCACCAGTGCGATCGCCTGTGTTTTCCCGAACGGCGATGCGCTCGAAGCGGAAGGTCACTGCTATGGCAGAATCACCCGCGAGCTGCGTGGTAACGGCGGCTTTGGCTACGACCCCATTTTCCTCTGCACGGAGGAAGGCTGCATGAACAAAACCTTCGGCGAAGCGACCCCCGAGGAAAAGGATGCCGTGAGCCACAGAGGAAAATCCCTGCGTATATTCGCAGAAAAACTTGAACACTATCTTCAGAAAAAGGAAGGATGAAAAATATGCTGACAAGTAAACAGAGAGCGTACCTGCGTTCCCTCGCCGTCAATGAGGATACCATCCTGATGATCGGCAAGGGCGGCATCGACGGCGATGTCATTAAGCAGGCGGCAGACGCCATTTTCAAAAGAGAACTCATTAAGGGTAAGGTGCTGGCAGAGACCGCGCCGGTATCCGCACGTGAAGCGGCAGAAATGCTCGCCGAAGCCACCGAGAGCGAAGTCGTGCA
>JAGBZV010000179.1 GCA_017628075.1 Clostridia bacterium | reverse complement strand
CTGTCATACACGCCGTCAAACTCCGCCTCTTAGCACGCAATCAGTTGCAACAATCCCACCGTCCCTTCTTATCTTTATTATACCCGAGCATCCCCGAAAAGCAGAAAGGAGCTTACTCTCCATGCAGAATGACACCATCCAAACAAACGACCGTGCTCCGGACAAAATCAATATCCGCGGAATTCCCGTTGACAACGTAACGCTTGAGGAAGCATTTGCCGCCGTCCTGGATTTCACAAAAACCGACACCTTTCATACCGTCTGTACGCCGAATGCAGAAATTGTCCAGCAATGCGTAGAGGACGAGGCCATGGCAGATCTCGTCCGCCGCGCGGATCTGATCATCCCGGACGGTGCAGGCGTTGTTTTGGCGTCCAAAATTCTCGGCACGCCGCTCAAGGCAAAGACTCCCGGATGCGAGCTCGGCGAGCGCATCGTGCGTGCGTCGGGCGCACACGGACTGCGCGTATATTTCCTCGGCGGGAAGCCAGGTGTTGCCGCACTTGCCGCACAAAAGCTCCAGGAAAAATATCCCGATTTCACCCCCGCCGGTATGCACGACGGCTATTTTGAAAAAACGGGCGCGGAAAACGACGCCGTGCTTGCCGAGATCAACGCCGCCGCACCGGACGTCCTGTTCGTGTGCTTCGGTGTCCCGGCGCAGGAGAAATGGATCGATGCCAACCGCGAAAAGCTTCCGTCCGTGCGTGTCGCACTCGGCCTTGGCGGATCCCTTGACAGTTACGCAGGAACCGTCAAGCGTGCACCGCGCATATTCATCCGGCTGAACCTGGAATGGTTCTACCGTTTATGCTGTCAGCCCTCACGAATCGGACGCATGATGAAGCTGCCGAAGTTCATATTCGGCACACTTCTCCTCCGTCTGCGCGGACGTCAATGATTTACTTATATATTATACAGGATTATCCCGATTTTTGCAACGGGTAAAAGGAATTTTCAATGAAAGAATCGCAAAATAAAACCAACGTCATGCGCACGCTTGATGCCGCCCGTATCGACTATACCCCAATGAACTACGTGCCGGACGAAAATGACCTCTCGGGAACACACATCGCAGAGCAGATCGGTCTGCCCGCCGAGATCGTATTCAAAACACTCGCCGCGCGCGGCGACAAAAAGGGCGTTTCCGTATTCTGCATCCCAGCCCCGGCAGAGCTTGACCTGAAGGAAGCGGCCCGTCTGACCGGCGACAAAAAGCTTGAGCTGCTCCCCGTCAAGGAGCTGCAATCAGTCACCGGATATATCCGCGGTGCGTGCTCTCCCATCGGCATGAAAAAGCGTTTCCCCACATACATCGACGAATCATGCCTGTCCCTTGAGAAAATCACGATCTCCGCAGGCATCCGAGGGATCCAGCTTCTGCTTGATCCGCGGGCATTGGCTGCCTTCGTCGGCGCCGATACGGCACAGCTCATCAAACGTTAAAGGAAAGGCAGGAACCCCGCTTTGCTGCAGAAAAACCAAACGTACCGCGTTTCCGTCACCGACCTCAACAACCTCGGATTCGGTGTTGCCCGGATCGACGGTATTACTACGTTCATTGCCGATACCGTAACCGGCGATGAAGCAGAGATCAAGCTCATTAAGGTTGCAAAAACATACGCAGTCGGCATACTCGTCCGACTGATCACGCCCTCTCCGATGCGGTGCGGCGAGGAAGAGGTCTGCCCCGCATCCCGCAAATGCGGCGGCTGTGTCTACCAGCGCGTCACCTATGCGCACGAGCTTGCGCTGAAGCGTCAGTACGTCGTATACGCCATGAAAAAGGCAGGCGCGGATAACGTCCGCGTCAATGAGGTGCTCAGCACACAAAAAACGTCCGGATACCGCAACAAGGCACAGTATCCCGTCGGATGCGAGAGCAGTGACGGCAAAACACGCACCGTGATCGGCTTTTACGCCGCAAAATCACATCGCATCATCGGCGCGGAGCATTGCGCCCTTCAGCCGCAGATCTTCTCCGAGATCGTGTGCTATACCGCAAATTTCTGCGACGAATACGGGATCTCCGCATACAATGAAGAAACCGGAGAGGGGCTTTTTCGGCATCTGTATCTGCGCATCGCCGCCGCAACGGGGCAGATTATGGTCTGTCCTGTCATCAACGGCACCTCCCTGCCGCACGCCGACGCATACTGCGATGGGCTCACAGCACGCTTCCCCGCTGTTGCAAGTATCCAGATCAACGTAAATACACAGAAAACGAACGTCATTCTCGGCGAGCATTGCTCCGTGCTCCGCGGCAAGCCGTACATCGAGGACGTGCTTTGCGGCAGACGTTTCCGTATTTCTCCGCTTTCCTTTTATCAGGTCAACCGCGACGGCGCCGAGCTTTTGTACAATTATGCGAAATCCCTTCTCTGCCTTCAGCCGGGTGAAGCTCTGCTGGATCTGTACTGCGGCATCGGCACCATCGGCATTTCGGTTGCAGATAACGATACGCCGCTCATTGGCATTGAGATCATTCCGCAGGCCATCGAAAACGCACGCGATAACGCCGCACGCAACGGCATGAAAAACGCCCGCTTCTTCTGCGGTGATGCCTCCGATGCCAAAACCATTCTGCAAGACAGCGGAATGCACGCAGATGCCGTAATCGTAGATCCTCCGAGAAAGGGGCTCACTCCCGATGTAATCTCATATCTCGCCGAGCTCGCTCCCAAGCGGATCGTGTATATTTCCTGCGACGCAGACACGCTCGCCCGCGACATCGTGCGATTCCGCGAGGTTGGCTATACCACAGATGAGGTACAGCCCGTGGATATGTTTTCAAGGACGGGGCACGTCGAATCCGTCGTGTCTCTGACACGCTGATTCGACAACTAAGTTCGCCTCTGGCGAGTGAAGTTGCAAGCAGTGAAGTTTCGGCTATCGCCGAAGTGAAGTTTGCGCCGCGTGCGGCGCAAGTGAGAAGTGACAAAAGGGCGAACTTAACTTCACTGTGAGCGTAGCGAACAACT
>JAGBZV010000178.1 GCA_017628075.1 Clostridia bacterium | reverse complement strand
TGCCGTCCGGATAGAAGCCCTGATCGAGAACGAGGCGCTGATATACGCGTCTGCCGTTGAGAACCATTGCGCGACCATCGTAATATACATCACGCAAACCGAAATAAGAGGAAACGGCATCCTCACCAAGAAGCAGGCTCACGTCATACAGGTTCCCCTGTCCGATGTCCCAAAGATGCTTTTCCTTCAGAGGAAGCACGAATCTTGCAACCTTACCCATAACGGTCGTGCCAGCAGAGCCCATGTCCTCACCCTCAAACGATGCGGAGCAGGTCAGAACCATGCCGTTTGCATTCTCACAGGTGATCTCGTAGTAGACCTCGCCCGTTTCCGCATTCGGCGTTGCCTTGATATGAGAGATATACGCATCCGGAACCTCCTCCATCCAGACAGTCTGCCAAATACCGGTTGTTCTTGTATAAGAGCATCCTGCAGATGAGAATTCCGCACTCTGCTTTCCGATCGGCTGCTTGCCCGAGCGGGTATCGTCCTCTGCACAGATCGTAATCACGTTCTTACCGACAACGAGCTTATCGGTAATATCATGATCCACAGGTATGGAGCCACCGTAATGGACACCGCAGGATGCGCCGTTTACGTATACTTCACAGGAATAATCACACGCGCCAATATGCAGGAGATAGCGCTTTCCTGCTGCGGGAGTTACGTCGATCTCACGCTTGTACCAAACAGACGCCATAAAGTCCTTGTACTCGATACCAGACAGCTTGGATTCCGGACAGAACGGAACGACGATCTCTTGTGAGAGGGTTTCTGCATTGACCAGACCGCGCTCTCTGCCGGTCTTTCCGTGGTCAATCTCAAACATCCACGTGCCGTTCAGACAGATATAGCTGTCACGCACAAGCTGGGGACGCGGATATTCCGCGCGGGGAATCATGTTTTCCATAATAAATGTTTCCTTTCCTTGTGGTTATACCGAATGTATGGTCCCATCTTTTTTCTGAACAAAGCAGGATTGCTACATTTCACCCATTGAAGGATCAATCCTCAATGGCTGCCTTACGGCTGAAGATCGGATAAATCAGCGCGGGATCGAGCTTCGGTCTGCGGTCGTAGTAGTAAAGACCGTTCTGCTCCTGTTCAACATCCGTCAGCTGTATATAGCAGCATGCAGAGATGCCCTTATTATCCAGAAGAACGTCCGTCAGTCCCTTCAGACGCGTAAGGAACTCCTCCTCGTTCTTGGGAACCGTACCGTAGCTCCAAGCGCCCTCATCCAAAGCAAGCGCGATTCCGCCGTACTCGGAAATAAAGGTCGTGGAGGCAGGCGCTTGAACACCGGTATACCAGTGCTTTTCACTGGGCTCTTTGCCTTCCTCAAGCGGAGCGTAATACTCACGGAAATGAACGGGATCCGGATCACCGTTATGCTCATCCATGATCTCGGTCTTAACGTGGAACCAGCCGGAGCAGTCGATGAACATTCTGTAAGGATCGTACGCCTTCGTCATATCATACAGCATTTCGACAAACTGTTTGTCCTGTTTATTCCACGTTTCATTGAGCGGACACCAGCCGATGATCGCCGGATGGTTATAATCACGACGGAGAATCTCAAGCCACTCGGGAAGGAATCCAGCCCAACAGGTCGGAAGAGAAAGATCAAGTCCCCAGTTTCCGTGCTC
>JAGBZV010000177.1 GCA_017628075.1 Clostridia bacterium | reverse complement strand
TGACGATATCGATTGGTACTATTATAGCACAGCGTTTTCTAAAATGCAAGGCCTGTTGTGAAAAAAAACAGTACCGCCAGCGTCTGTCTTGCGGTACTGTTGGATGGGAATTGTCCTATTATGCTTTGCTTGGGAGCGGATCGCTTACTTTATTGCTTTGCTCCTTGGAGGGTTCTGTATCCTTTTTCTTGTTGAGGCTCGTAGCCATCCTGCGCTGTGCCATAACGAGCTTGTAGTAGATGCCCTTCTGTGCAAGCAGCTCTGCGTGTGTGCCGAATTCTGCGACACGGCCCTTGTCGATGACCAAAAGCTTATCTGCATTGCGCAGCGTGGAAAGACGGTGTGCAATGGCCAGCGTGGTTCTGCCCTCGCTGATACGATTGAGTGCATCCTGAATCAGCTTTTCGGTTTCTGTGTCGAGTGCAGCCGTTGCCTCGTCCAGAATCAGAATACGCGGATTATGGATGATCGCACGTGCAATGGCGATTCTCTGACGCTCACCGCCGGACAAGGAATAGCCCTTTTCACCGACGATGGTGTTATAGCCCTCGGGAAGCTTGAGGATGAAATCGTGTGCATTGGCGATCTTTGCGGCAGCGATGACCTCCTCGTCTGTTGCAGTAGGCATCGCGTAGCAGATGTTGTCACGGATGGTACCGGAGAACAGAAGCGTTTCCTGAAGAACGACACCCATCTGAGAACGGAGTGCATTCTGTGAGATGTGCTTGATGTTGACGTCGTCAATGATGATCTCACCGCGGTTGACGTCGTACAGACGCATGATGAGGTTGATCAGCGTGCTCTTGCCGCAGCCGGAGTGACCGACGATACCGATCATTTCACCAGCCTTGATGTCGACGTTGATATCCTTGAGAACGGGGTTGTAGGCATCGTAACCGAAGGTGATATTTTTGACGTGGATATTTCCCTCAATACGGATGTCGATCGGAAGATCAATATCTGCGATCTCATTTTCCTCCTCCAGAATTTCAAAAATCTTGGAGGTTCTGGTAAGAAATTGGGTGAGCGTGTCGGGCAGGGCAAGGAATGCGGTAAGGGGTGAATAGATCAGCGAGGTGTACGTGGTAATCTGTGCCAATTCACCCATGGTCATACCGTCCTGATTGAAAAGCAGGGTGTATCCGTAGAACATGACCAGGTAGTTGCCGAGCTGCAGCAGGAAGGAAAGCAGCGGCATGACGGTGTTTGTGAACTTCAGGTTCGATTCTACCTGATCGGACGCGCGCCAAAGCGTTTTCTCGTGCTTTTCGATGGTGTTCTCCTCTTGTCCGTAGCTCTTTACGACACGGATACCATTGAGAACGTCCTGCAGGAAATAACTCAGCTGTGTACAAACCAACCACTGTCTGTGATTGCGGCGCCAGAGGAGCTTCCATACAAGGCGCATCAGATACAAGAACAGCGGAATTGGGATGACGATAAAGAACACGGCGACCGGCTTGACAAACAGCACGATGATGACCGAGATGATCAGCGTTGCGGCACTTCCGAAGAGCTGGGGGATCTGACCGACGATGAATGTTTGGATGGCCGCAATATCCGTGGTAACGCGCTGCATGACGTCACCGATGGGCTTTCTCTGCAAAGAGGACTGCGACAGTGACACGATCTTTTCATACAGGACGGTGCGCATGATCAGAATGAATTTATGACCTGCGACTGCGCTCGCACGCGATTGAATTACGGCGAGGGATCTGTGGCAGAAGTCGATGAGGATAATGGTACATACTACGAGTAAGAACCCGACCTTGTTGATATGTTCACCGGTTCCCGCCTTGAGCATATAGTTGTCAATGGCGTGCTTTTGCAGAATGGGGTTGATGGTTTGGAACAGTGTCGCGAACAGGTAGACGATAAAGGGAATGCACATCATCAGCCGCAGACCCTTCGTCATAGCAAACAGCTTTTTGTACGTATCCTTTTTGTCAAGACAGTTGGGACAGACTGTGGAATTGGAAATGTAGGGACGGTTGCATTTGGGGCAAAAGCGCTCAGGTGTAGAATCCTCAACGGGTGTTGTATCGTTCGTTTCGTTGAGAATTTCACACGCCTTGCAGATGACGGTATAACGGGGCAGGTTTCGGCCGGAAACGAACTGACACAAAAGGAGCGTATGACCGTCAATATCTGCGTAAAATCCGCAGCTTCCGTACATAACCTCTGTCTTGAAGTCGGACATCTGATGAATGTTCCAGACAGCGAGAATGGAACCGTCGAGAATCTTGTAGATCTTCTGTGTAGTGAAAGCCATCCAGCCGGAAACGAAGCGGTCCTCAAGGATATTGAAGGGGATGCAGTACATCAGCTTCTCATCCGGGGTGACCGCGGCATCATATGCCTGCTTGTCGGCCTGTGGCATGTCATACATGAGTTTCATCCGTTTGACATTCCTTTCTTAGGTGGATTTCAGATCCCGTGGCAAAGTAACGGGGATCTGATGCTGTGATTACAGATAGATCTCGATTTTGTGGAAGCTCTGTGGATCGAGCTTGGATGTATCCGGAATTTTGAAGCAGTTACCGTCGATATCGTAGAGATATACGGAGCGATCCTCAAAAACACGGACGTTTGTATGAGGACTGTTCAGAATAAACTCAACGTTTCCTGCATCCGTTTCGACGGTGATGTAGATGTGAGCGAATTTTTCATACATACTTGTGATCTTTGTGATGATCGGTGTGAAATAGCGGCGATCAAGCTCCTCGGAGAGGAGTGCTTGCACATCTGCAGGGAAATCGCTGAGACGGCGGATCATGCCGATTTCGATGCCGCGGCCGACCTGCTTTGATTCGGGCTCACGGATGGAAATGAACTCCATGGGATTGGTAATGGGGAAACAGCGGATGGCGATGACGCGCTCAAAGGTTTCGATTTTTCCGTCCGGGCGTGTCAGTGTCAAGGAGATGAGTCCTGTGGGACTTTTGAAGAAGTGTGCGTTTTCGACTGTCAGCGCTATGGGCTCGGGGGTTGAATCAAAGAGCAGCGCGTCGTCATCCTCGTCCTCGTTCTCTGCCAGCATTGCATTTTCGATGGCCTCGTTCAATCTGCCCTTTTCGGTCAGAGCATTGTCGCCTTCGGATGCGTTCTTCTTTGCAGAAGCAGTATCTGTTACTTCGGTTGCGGGGGCGTTGGCCGCTTCCGCCTCGGTGACCTTCTTTTCGTTTTCAGCCATGATGGTATCCTTTCTTGTAGAGGATTGTTTTTCGTTTTGCGGAATACGTATTACATTCCTTCGAGTACCTGTTGCATTGCCTTCGTCTGAATGGTGTAGAGCTTATAATAGATACCCTTTTTCTCCAGAAGCTGCTCAGGTGTGCCCTGCTCGGCGATTGTGCCGTTTTCGATGGCAAACATATAGTTGCAGTCCTTGAGTGTGGACAAGCGATGGGCAATGGTAATGGTTGTGCGTCCCTCGGTGATTCTGCCGAGTGCATCCTGGATCAGTCGCTCGGTTTCGGTGTCCATTGCTGCCGTTGCTTCGTCCAGAATCAGAATACGCGGAGCAAGCAGCACGGCGCGGGCGATGGAGATTCTCTGCTTTTCACCGCCGGAAAGGGCGTGAGAGGAGCCGGTGCCGATAAGCGTTTCATAGCCGTCCGGCATTGCAAGGATAAAGTCGTGCGCGTTAGCGATCTTTGCCGCGGCGATGACCTCCTCCATGGTTGCATCCGGCTTTGCATAGCGGATGTTGTCTGCGATGGTTGCGTTGAAGGTGTAGATCTCCTGCGAAACGATGGAAATGTTCTTGCGCAGGGACGACTGCTTGATGTTTTTGACGTTCACACCGTCGATAAGAACGGCACCGGAGGAAACGTCGTACATACGCATGATGAGGTTTGCGATGGTGGATTTTCCGGAGCCGGTATGACCAACCAGACCGATGTTGTCGTTGGCATGGATCTGAAGTGAGAGCTTTTTGAAGATGGGGCGGTTGATGGTATAATGGAAATCGACCTTTTCGAAGGTGATGTCGCCGCGCATGGTTTCGTCCATGTCTACCGCATCTGCAGAATCTCTGATTTCGGGAATGGCATCAATGATCTCAAATACACGCTGTGCGCTGTTTGCGGCGGCTGTGTACTGCTCCACCAAGGTCGTGAAGAAGTTGAGGGGGGTGAAGATCATGCCGATATATCCCCAGAAGGCTGCAAATTCACCGTAGGTCATGTGCTCGTTGAGAACGTCGATACCACCGAATCCCCAAATGGCGTTGGCAGAGATACCGATGAGCAAGCCGATGACCGGGAAAATGGTGATGGAAATGAGGTTCATCTGCATGGCTGCATGAGCGTTGCTTTCTGCATGACGGTGGAAACGGTTGGATTCCTCCGCTTCCTTTGCAAACGCTTTGACAACGCGGATGCCGACCAGAGAGTCAGACAGCATGGCGTTCATGGAGGCGTATGCTCTTGCGTTTTTGGTGTTTGCACGCCACAGCTTGGGGAGTCTGGTTCTGAGAATATAGACAACGAGCGGAACGGGAATGAACACGATCAGCGTCAGCTTCCAGTTCAGGAACAGACAGATCGTTGTCAGTACGATGTAATTGAATACGTAGTAGACGAATGCGGGGAACTGGTTGGTAAAGAAGCTGGTGCTGGTATCGCAATCGGAAGAGATTCTTGCAAGCAGACGGCCTGTTTGATGCTTATTGAGGAAGGAGAGGGATTGGCGCTGTATGGATTCGAAGAGGTCGAGCTTGAAATCGACTGCCATGTGGCAGGACATATAGTTGTTGACACGCTTTTTATAGGTGTCGATGAGGGTGATAAACAGATTCAGTCCAAGGAGCGATCCGACCGTGATCCACACCATGTGCACGCCGAGATGGTGAAACGCACCGTTCTCTGCAATGACGTTATCGTAAAGCAAAAGACCGGAGATCAGCGGCGTTGCCATCTGAATCGCGGCAATGACCAGCGTGATAATGAGGATGATGGCCAGAGAAACACGGTACTTCCTTACGTACTTGAACATACGGTTAAGGAACTGCGAGTTGCTTTGGCAATTTTTACAGATCTTTCTGTTTTGATCCTCGTAGACCGTTTCGCACCGTGGGCATTTTGCATTGAACTGCTCGAAGATCGGATCGTCGTCTTGGACCTCTTGTCCGTTGGTTAGACGCTCCATCAGATCCAAAAAGGCGAACAGCTTTTGCTTGCGTGCGTTTGTGGACATGGCTATTACTGTGGTGACACCGTCGATTTTTGTGAGAAGACGGTTGGTGGTGACGAAATTATCGACATAGGTTGTCTGCAGATCCTCTTTTTTGTAGCTGTTGAATACACAGTCACAAAAAGCGTCTGCGCCTACGGTGGATTCTTTTTTGGGGGTCCGATGCTTTCTCTTCAAATTCGGATCCACGGTTGATTGGGGATTGAGAGAGGGGGTGGTGTTGGCTGCTGACATGATGTGAAGAGAATTGTCTGTGTCAAGGCACAGCCAGGTTTCTCCAAACTGTCCGTCGGCACTCATGTCCAACTGCAGTGCAAGCTGAATGCTTTCCGGTGCGATACCGTGGGCCTGCAATCCCAACTCCGCTTCTTTGCTCAGTTTGTCGAGTGGAAGCATTGCATTCATCCTTTCTCCGGGGAGCAGCGATAGCGTCTGCTTATAGGGGCGTTCCCGGCTCCATGAATTTTGAGTATCAAAAAACATATAAATACAAGGAAGATAAAAATAAAAATGCTGCATATTCGTATGTTTTCTCAATAAAGATACCATATTATTTCGTTAAATGCAAGTGTTTTTTGGAATTTTGTTTAAATTGTACACATTTTTTTTATACGAGAGAATCATTTGGCTATTTTAACGAGATGCAATTTTGGGTAAACCGATGACAAATTCGCCCGTTTATGGTACAATAATATAGGCGCATTTGCTGCGAAAGGAGATTGGAGTCGTGTCGCTGTTCAAAAGATTATTCAGACCGAAGCCGAATGAAAATTCAGTCGCATTCCGCCGTGAAATGGCAGAGAAGGTTGCGAACAAGCACATCAAATATGTATCGGAGCGACAGGATGGGATCGACGTGATTCTTGGCAAGGACGGCTCTCTTTCCATCCGTGACGGCTGCCTCATCGTTTCCGCAGCAGGGCAGACGGATGTTATTTTCCGCGGGTACGTGGATGAATTGCGGATTTCGGAGCTGATGTCCTTGGACGGTGCGATCATCATCGGACCGGACGTTGCGCACGGCGGCATGGAACGTACCATCATTGCATACTATAAATATTACCGCTGATTTCCGTTAGGTGCGGAAGCAAGTCTGTATCAGGCCGTATTGACGCGGCGTAACTGCCCTCCCCGGTGGTTTTTTAACCGGGTATCAAACATTCAGAAAGGACGCTTTCGTTATTACGAAGGCCAAGGTATGACGCATGGAGCGTATTTCTCCCTACACCTTTGACGAAAACCTGTTTACATTGATCGACCGCGAATGGATGCTGGTCACGGCACGCGACGTAAGGAGCGGTGCGATCAATACCATGACCGCATCCTGGGGCGGATGCGGCATCCTCTGGAACAAGCCCGTTGCATTTGTGTTCATTCGCCCCGGACGCTACACCCGTGAATTTGCCGATGCGGCAGAGGGACTGACGCTGTCATTTTTTGAGGAGCGCTACCGTGATGCACTGCGGCTCTGCGGCCGCGTTTCCGGACGGGACTGCGATAAGATCGCACAGGCTGGGCTGACACCGGTGCAGATGGGAGAACGCGCCGCCTTTGCGGAAGCGCGGATGGTCTTTTCCTGTCGGAAGCTGTACGTCGGCGCGTTGGAGGAAGGCGGATTCGTTGATCCTGCACTGCTTGACCACTACAAAAATAAGGATTATCATTTGGTTTACATCTGTGAAATTGAGGAAATACTGAAATGAAAATTGTTTTGACTGACGCCTCCACCGTGACGAACGGGGATTTGGATCTGTCCGTATTTGAAGCGTACGGAGAGGTGACGGTATATCCGCTGACCTCCTACGAGGAAACCGCCGCACGCATTGCCGATGCGGATGCCGTTCTGCTGAATAAGACCGTGATGGACGCAAACGTGCTGTCCTGTGCGAAAAATCTGAAATACATTGGCATTTTTGCCACCGGCTACAACATGATTGATCTGGAATATTGCCGTGCACACGGTATTACCGTGTGCAATGCAGGCTCCTATTCCACCGACGCCGTGGCGCAGACGGTGTTTGGCTTTCTTTTGAATCATTACAGCCGGATTGCAGAATACGATGCTTTCGTGCGTGAGGGCGGCTGGAAGAGCTCACCCTCGTTTTCTCCGTTCGTATTCCCGACGATGGAGCTTGCCGGCAAAACCATCGGTATCTTCGGATACGGTGCCATCGGCAGAAAGGTCGCTCAGATCGCGCGTGCGTTTTCCATGCGTGTGCTTGCCGTTCCGCACAGAATGCCCGACGTACAGACCGATACGGACGGCGTGACGTATACCGACCTCGATACCATGCTTGCAGAGGCGGATATTGTGTCGGTCCATACGCCGCTGAATACAGAAACAAAAGAGCTCTTTGATGCCTCCCGGTTTGCGCAGATGAAGGAGGGGGCGTATTTTGTCAATACCTCCCGCGGCGGTGTTTTGGTGGAGGAGGCGCTGCGCGATGCGCTGGAATCCGGGCATCTCTCCGGTGCCGGCATCGACGTTTTGACGCTGGAGCCAATGCGCGAGGACTGCGTGCTGCACGGTGTGCGGAATCTGACGACCACACCGCACGTTGCCTGGGCACCGTTGGAAACGAGAATTCGTTTGCTTTCCATCGTTGAGGAGAATCTGCGGAATTTTATTGCAGGAGCTCCGACACACAAGGTTTCCTAAGCGAGGAACCGGCAACCGGATTACAGATTAAGAACAATAGTGGGCAGCAGCACATTCGTGCTGCTGCCCGCTGTTTTTTATTTGCGGTGTGCGCGGCGACGAAGCCGCGGCGTGCGGTGCGTGACGAGGTAGCCGCCAAGGGCGGACAGCGCGAGGCACATTCCCGCCATCAGAAGGGGCGAGAGGAGGGGGGACGACTCTGCCGT
>JAGBZV010000020.1 GCA_017628075.1 Clostridia bacterium | reverse complement strand
TCCGTACGTAAAGCAAAGCCTGCAACGGTGCCGCAAACGGCATCCGTGCCCCCAGCCGAGCCAATCAAGCCCCCGGAGGCAGACCGGCAGGAGCGAAAGGTGCTCTGTGCCCTGCGCGGATGGCAGGAGGCAGTCGGGCGCGTAGAGCGCGTCAATCCTCTCGTCGCATCCTTCCTGCGCGAATACAAGGCGTATACCTGTGATATGGACGGCTGCCTGTATCTGCGTGCACCAAGCAATTTCTCCGTCAATCTCGTCACGGGAAGCAGCGATAACATCGATCAGATCTGCGTTGCGGTCAACGCCGTGCTGCGCGAGGCAAGGTATTCTGCCGCGAACACGGTCATTGAATCCCTGGAACGCCGTGCGACAGACGGTTACGAAACCATCGACGAGATCATCGAAAATGCCGGAGAAGATATCACACAAGACGCCGACTGACAAACAACGTATAAAACGAAACGCCCCGCGCTGTGCGCGGCATCGGTTCGATCTTATAAAAACACACAAATAACGCCTGCCACGGCAGGTCAAGAAAGGATTATCACCATGAAAGCAAGATTACCCAAGGGTATGGGCGGCGGCGCCCAGAACATGAACGCTATGATCCGTCAGGCTCAGCAGATGCAGGAGGATATGTCCAAGCTGCAGGAAGAGCTGGATACAAAGGAATACGAGATCACAGCAGGCGGCGGTGTCGTCACCATCAAGATCAACGGTAAGAAGGAGATCCTCTCCTTGGATATCAAGCCCGAGATCGTGGATCCCGATGATATCGAAACCCTGACGGACGTTCTGGTTGCAGGTGTCAACGAAGCAATCAAGAAGGTTGAGGACGTCAACTCCGAGGAAATGACCAAGATCACCGGCGGCATCTCCATGCCCGGTCTGTTCTGATCGATTTCCTTCCATGCAAGGCTATATTCTCCCGCTTGAAAAGCTGATCGAGCAGTTTGAACGCTTGCCGGGCATCGGTCATAAAACCGCTGTCAGGCTCGCCTTTTCCATTCTGGAGGGCTCAGAGGAAGAAGCGCAGGCGTTTGCGCAGGCGCTGTTGGATGCAAAGCAGAAGATCGTGCGCTGCAAGATCTGCCAGAACATCAGCGATGCTGAAATCTGCTCCGTTTGCTCCGATCCGAAGCGCGACCGTACCATGATCTGTGTGGTCGAGGATTCCAAGGCGGTCATGGCGCTTGAGCGCGTCAAGGAATACACCGGTCTTTACCACGTTCTGCACGGTGCGCTCTCTCCCATGGACGGCATCGGCCCCGACCAGCTCACCATCCGTGAGCTGATCGCACGCCTGACAGACGGCGAGGTGCGTGAGATCCTGCTTGCCACAAACCCCAACATCGAAGGGGAGACCACTGCGGTCTACCTTTCCAAGCTTATGAAGCCGCTCGGAGTAAGAGTCAGCCGTCTTGCCTACGGCGTTCCGGTCGGCGGTGATATTGACTATGCGGACGAGGTTACGCTCTTCCGCGCGATTGAAGGACGCAGAGACCTCTGAGTCTCTGCTGTTTCTTTATCGGGAGTGCCCGCACTCCATCTCCGGATTTCCGGAGGTGTGCCGCGCACCGTCCGCCGGTCTGCCCGTACAGCGCAGGCCACGGAGGGCCAACACTGCACAAACCCACAATTTCTTTGATACAGGGGGATCATCATGATCAACATTGCCCTTCTCGGCTTCGGCGTGGTGGGCGGCGGCGTTGCCGACGTCATCATGAAGAACAACGAAACGATCGCTCGCAAAACCGGCGAGCACATTCACATCAAATACATTCTTGACCTTCGCGAATTCCCCGACCATCCGCTTGGCGGACGTGTCGTTCACGATATGAATACCATTCTCTCCGACCCCGAGGTTTCTGTCGTTGCGGAAATGATGGGCGGCGCGCATCCCGCGTACGATTACACCCGTGCAGCGCTGGAAGCAGGAAAGCACGTGGTAACGTCCAACAAGGAGGTCGTTGCAACCTTCGGTGCAGAGCTGCTTCGCATTGCCAAGGAGCACCACGTCCGCTACCTGTTTGAAGCAAGCGTCGGCGGCGGCATTCCCGTCATCCGCCCGATGAGCTCCTGCCTTGCCGCAAATGAGCTCTCTGAGGTTGACGGCATTTTGAACGGTACGACCAACTATATCCTCACACAGATGATCCGCGCAGGAAAATCCTTTGAGGCAGCACTCGCCGAGGCACAGGATAAGGGATATGCCGAGCGCAACCCCGCAGCCGACGTTGAGGGCACCGATGCCTGCAGAAAGATCTGCATCCTTGCAGCACTTGCATTCGGACGCCTATATGCGCCCGCGTCCGTCCATACGGAGGGCATTACCGCCGTGACAGCGGAGGACGTTGCAGACGCAGAGGCCTTCGGCGGCGTCATCAAGCTCATCGGCCGCGCAGGCCGTCTGAATCCCGACGATCCCTGCTCTGAAACATTCCTGCTCGTTTCCCCGCACGTCATCGTGCATGAAAATCCCCTGTCCTGTGTGGACGACGTATTCAACGCCATTCTCGTTCGCGGAAACGCCGTCGGTGACGTCATGTTCTACGGCCGCGGTGCAGGCAACCTGCCGACCGCAAGTGCCGTTGTCGCAGATATCATCGATATTATGACGCATATTGAGGCAGAGATCTTCGTCCCCGATTGGGAAAGCGCAGACGGCGCACCTGCCGATTTCACAGCACTCCCCTACGCATTCCTCTGCCGCTTAGAAACCGTACAATCCTATGACGAGGCCTGCGCATCCATCCGCAGCATCTGGACGGATGCAGAAATTTTGACCGCCGCAGACGTATTTGAGGGCAAGCTGTCCTTCGTAACACCCGTCACGACGGAAAAAGAGGCGCGCTGCGCGCTGTCTTCCCTTGGCACCCTGAGCGCAATGCTGCGCGTAATGCCATGACGACCGCCGCTGGCCGCCGCAGACGGGCGGCGCTTTGCCTGCTTCTTGCGCTGACACTCCTGCTCAGTCTGCTTTGCACGGGCTGCCGCACGAACGCCATCACCATGACGCCATCGGCATTCAGAGAAGCGCTGACCGCGCTTTGCTCCGACGATTTCGGTGCCATCACGGAAACGGAGGTCGTGGATGCTGCCACCTCCATCTGCAAGATCAGCGACCGGCTTACCCTGACGCTGTATGCAGATCCCGTAACGGGTCTGCTGGCGCGCGCAGAGCTTTCCATCGCTCTCGATGTGGATATAACGGATCTTGATTACGCCTCGTTCTCATACTTCTTCCTCATCATGCTCAAGGCATATGATCCCAACATATCCATTTCCAGCATCAATACCGTGCACGACGCCTTGGAAATCGGAACGTACGTCCAGGGAACGAGCACCTCGATCGGATTCGGCAGCAGCACCTACTCGTATTCCGTGACCGAATCGGAGGCGCGCTTCTCCGCACTATATATCGTTCCGGCCGAAACACTCGATCTCTGAGTCCCCAAAAAACCAAAGAAAGAGAGAACCGTCGCAGCCTGTGCGCTGCCGTGTTCTCTCTTTTTCTGTTGCAGCAAACGCGATCCTCCGCGCCCCTGCCAAAATATTTCCTTGTGCTACAGGTGCTTTCTACGACCGGATCGCACGGCATTCCAGATAATACCGCTTCTCCTCCGCCTCCCCCATAGAGAACGTCTTTCTCGGAAGCGCACCGTCAAAAATAACCGTGCGGAACAAATCGTCCTTTTCCATACCGTCAAAGAGGAAGCCGACGGCACGCGCGCCTGCGGCAAGTGCCTTCGTGGCATCAATGCCGTGGATGTAATCGACCTCTGCCTCCGGATGCTGCGCAAGCCAGGCATCGAGGAAGCTCTGCAGCGTTCCGACGGGAAGCTGTGCCGTGGGAGTGGGATGCGTCATCCGGCGCACGGTCGTGCCGTAGAGCACGTCAAAGGTATGACCGGGAGCATCGCCCTCGATCATCTCGGGATATGCGCGCATCATGTCTGCGACGAGCGCATCTCCGTCCGCACCGAATACCACACGGTAAATCGGCTCAAATTCAAGAGCACCGTCATGTAAATCCACAAGCTCCGCAAGCGCAAAGCGTGCAGGATGATCGGGTGCAGCCCCCGTCGCGTGGCATTCCTCCCAGCAGGCCTTTGCCGTTGCCAAGGAATGATTACCGTCACCGACCGGGAATACGAGCGGTGCACGGTCTGCACCGGCGTGATACCGCTCCTCAAATGCTGCTGCGTCGCCAAGCGCGCAGGCGAGCGTCTCAATTTCATCAGCAAGTGCGCCGCAGATACACCAGCCCGTGATATGTCCGCCGCCCTGCATCAGATCGAAATCGTAGATGGGGGGATTTTGCTTTGCCTTTGCAGCCGCCGAGAACACCTTACCGCCGCGGTCGTCGCAAAGGATCATCACGTGCGGAGATTCCAGCTCAGCCTCGCGCCGGATCGCTACGCGCGGCGGAATACGGGACAGCACCGTGCCCTCCGTTGCGCGGATCGGCGTCTGCGCGCCCTGCGCATAGCTGTAGCATTCCAGATCGAATGCACCGACAATGCCGTGTCGGACGGATCCGTTTTTCATCGTTCTCTCGACGTAAATCATGCAGTCCGGATATACCGTGAGCACGTCACGGCGATATTCTGCGGTCTTTTCCGCAATCGCAGCAATCCGTGCATCTTTATCGGATGCGGAAAGGAAAATTTCCGGATAGGTGATGCGGCGCGTGGACGGCGCATCTCCGACGATTCCCTCGACTGCATCCCAATACGCCGGATCGCTCGTGTACTGATCACAGGCAATCACGCTCCATTTTGCAAGCGCAGCGGGATCTGTGCTGCGGGGCAAAAGAACGTCCGTCTTTCTGAAAATCTTATGTTCCATAGTCATCCCCTCGTTATATGCTATTTATAAATGCTGTTTAATTTCAATCGTTTCCGTCCGCATCGTGTTTGATGTGATATCTTCGCTCCATTTGCTGACGCTTCGACGCATACTGATACGCAGCCTTGAAATCATCCGTCCTTGCAGAAAGCGATTCCAGCTTTTCCACACACCGATGCAGAAGAAGCGGATCCTCCTCAAGCGCTTCAGCCTCGCTTCCCTGCAGAAACGCAGAGAGCGCCTCAAGTGCAGCTGCAGCGCTGCCAAGCTCTGCCTCACACCAAATGTTGATCAGCGTACGACACAGCGGGTCCGCTTCGGGAAGCAGCGTGCAGAGCGACTTGAGCGCCTGTGCTTCCCCGTTCTCAATTCCGTCCATAACACGTAAAAGCAAATACCGCTCCATACGCATCGTCTGCGAAAGCGTGCTTCCGTACGCATCCAGGCTTTCGCGCATCTCCCCGCCGTCCGCCTGTGACAGAAGTGCTTTGCAAAGCATCGCCTCCGCAAGGATGGATTCCGTATGATACGCAGTTTGTTCGGAATACGTCAGCGCACGGTCAAGCCATTCCGCCGCGTCCTTCATATCGCCGCGTGCATACGCCTCCTGACCGCACCGAACCGCGCTTTCACACAGAAGCATATTCGTTTCATCATCTGCAAGGGCATATTCCTCGCAGAGCGCGAGCACACCCTTGTAATCGCCCTCACGGTAGAGTCTGCGCAGATCGGCCTTCAGCGTAGGCCGGAGAAAGAGCATCAGATCATCCTCCTCGGACAAAAAATAGCCGGCAGGAACGTCCAGACGCTTTGCAAGATACCGCAGCGTTTCAAGTGACGGATTGATTGCACCGGATTCAATGCGGCTTATCAGGATGCGCGTAACCGCATCACCGGCGAGCGCCGCCTGCGTGATATGAAGCTGCTTGCGCCTTGCCCGGAGCTTTTCTCCCAATGTAAGCGTCCCCATGAATGCCCTCCTCTCAAAACAAAAAACCCTATGGAACGGATATTCCGTATCACAGGGTCATTTGTTGTGTAAATCAGATGTTTTCCTTGATCTTGGCAGCCTTACCGACTCTGTCGCGGACATAGTACAGCTTTGCACGTCTGACCTTACCGGAACGGATAATGTCAACCTTAACAACATTCGGGCTGTGGATCGGGAACGTCTTCTCAACGCCTACGCCGTAAGCGATGCGTCTGACGGTGAAGGTCTCGGAAATGCCGCCGTTCTTCTTAGCGATAACAACGCCTTCAAACAGCTGGATTCTTTCTCTGGTGCCTTCCTTAATCTTGTTGTGAATACGGACAGTGTCACCGATGTTGATAACCGGGACTTCCTTCTTCAACTGCTCATTGGTAAAAGCCTTGATCATATCCATGATTGTGCTCCTCCTATATCATCATCGGACATTCGTGCAGAGCGTACGCAGAGGACTGTCCTGTATTTTAGAGATAATTTCGTGTCCCGCCGCCACTCTGTCAACGCAGAATGGGTTTCATCGCGTCCGAAATCTTTAATATTATACCATAAACTGCGGGATTTCGCAAGTAAATTTTCCCGTTTTTTTGTTAATTTTCTGTGAATTCTAAATCTTCCGTCAGTCGACTTCCTTTTGGATCCAACTGCTGCGCATACCGATGGCAAGGCCGCGATACGCGTGACGAACGCCGCTTTCCATGATCCGAATCGGCGGCAGCGACTCTTTTGAAAGACCGGAGGTCCTGCAGATCTGTTCGATCAGCAGCGGACGCAGCGCATCCATTTTTCTCCCCGTACAGTTTTCGATGAGCACGATGTCCGGATCAAAAAGCAGGATCTCATAGCTCAGACCGCGCGCAAGTGCAGCTACCGTTTCTTCACGCATACCGCGTGCGGCAAACAGAGCCTGCAGCGTGATTTTTTCGTCCGTCATGATCCGGCCGATATCCCCCGCATACGCGCCGCTTCCGTGAATCAGCGTTCTTCCGCTGATAAGCGCACCCGAAATCGTTTCTCCGATACAGACGTATACAACACCGCTGACGTCTTCCGTTTCCAGATCAGCCAGATTCGATGTAGCCGCCGTCAGCACGTCCTTTTCCAGCGCGTTGACCGGATGACGAAGAACGTCCTCGATAATGGCCTTGACGTGTGTGGTGGCAAGCTCGGGAATACGCGGTGAAAGAACCGTATCGTCCTCTGCGTTATAGGTGCCGGGAAGCACAACGCCAACCCCTGCGGCATCCTCCATTCTCAGATTGCGCAGCGTGTAAATCTTCACGTTCTTCATGAAGATATACAGGTTTTCTTCATAATAGAAGTCGCTGTTATATTCGTAGACGATCTTATCGACGATATTCAAGGCGATATCCATAACGGTCATGGACATATTGCGTGCAGTCAGGTCCAAAATCAAAAAAAATTTGTCCGTGTTGAGCCGAACAAGACCGGCACGGCGGCCAGCCGCATTCTTGGCTTCCTTGTATTGAATGATCACACGGCGCTCAAGGAGTGCATCCACGACCTTTCCGACCGTCATTAAGGAGAGCCCCGTGACCTCCGCGATCTCTGCGCGGCTGATCGGATCCTTTCCTGTGATTGCATTGAAGATGGCGCGCACACTTTCCTTCTTGATGCTGCTCAGATTGATGCGTTCCACACTCGTACCTTTCCTTTCGTCATTTTGGGCGGGTTTCGCCAAAAAAAGCACCGTCGTGCGACGGAATCCGCGGACCGGCTGCAAAATACCGCATTCTGCGACCGCCTTCGCCTTTTGTGCTCTCCTATTATACACCGATTTTTCAAATTTGTCAAGTGCTTTTCTAAATAGATTATAAAAAATCAATCGCAATTTCGCAGCACACCGCACGCCCTACGCCCGACACACGTGGAATACTGCAAAAAGGGGCTGCTGCAAGTTGAAAGCTTGCGGCAGCCCGGGGGCACAAAGCGATCCGAATTTCTCGATTTTCAAGCGATTTTCGCATGAAAATGCCCCTCGGCTGAGGGGCAAGGGAAACTACCGTGGAGGTGTTGCAAGCGCTTGCAACACCTCGCGAATTGTTTATCACGCAAGATCTTCGTCTGTCCGCGTTCTTGTGGATGCGGCGGACTTACGCTTCGACGGTTTCAGTAAAGATATCCTCTGCAGGCACGTCCTCAACAATAGGTTCAACGACGTCACCGACGGTATCTGCAAGCTCCTCAAAGGGTGCTTCCTCAACGTACTCCTCGATGGTGATCTCGCATTCCGGCTCATCAACCATACACGCGTCGCAGTCACCAAGGCAATCCTCGCAAGCATCGAATGCGAACGCTTCGCCCTCGTACTCACAAGCATCCTTTGCAGCCTGCTCGCACGCCTCAACCTCACTCTTTGCTTCCTTGAGGACCAGGTATGCACCTGCAAGACCGCCGATTGCGGAAAGTGCAAGGAACGTGTTTGCAAGGCTTCTCTTCTTGCTGTACAGCATAAAGAACAGAATAATAAACGATGCAGACTGGACAAGCAGCGTCAGGCCGATATGAAATCTGTACTTCTTAAACATAGGGTTAATCTCCTTTTTAATATTATTTTACGATGCCATTATTTATTGGCATTCATTTTCAGATAAGAATTGATGAACGCATCCAGATCGCCGTCCATGACGCCGTCGACGTCGGCGGTTTCACAGCCCGTGCGCGTATCCTTGACGAGCGTATACGGCATGAACACGTAGGAACGGATCTGTGCACCCCACTCGATCTTGGCCTTTTCGCCCTGAATGTCCTCAATGCGGTCCAGATGCTCGCGCTCCTTGATCTCCACAAGCTTCGCCTTGAGCATACGCATTGCGGTTTCCTTATTCTGGAGCTGGCTGCGCTCCGTCTGACAGCCTACCACGATACCCGTGGGCTTGTGCAGAATACGGATCGCGGAGTCGGTCTTATTGATATGCTGACCGCCGGCACCGGAGGAGCGGTGTGCGGTGATCTCAAGATCAGCCTCGTTGATCTCGATTTCGACGCTGTCATCCAGCTCCGGCATAACCTCTACGGATGCAAACGAGGTCTGCCGTCTTCCGGAGGCATCAAAGGGAGAAACACGCACCAGACGGTGCACGCCGTTTTCACTTTTAAGATAGCCGTAGGCGTTATCGCCTTCTACAAGGATGGTCGCGCTCTTGAGGCCCGCCTCATCGCCGTCCAGCCAATCCAGAAGCTTGACGCGGAATCCGGCATTTTCTGCCCAACGGTTATACATTCGGTACAGCATAGACGCCCAATCCTGAGCCTCTGTGCCGCCTGCGCCCGGATGGAAGGAAATAATCGCATTATTGCGGTCGTATTCGCCGCACAGAAGCACCTCAATGCGGATACGGTCCTCCTCGCGCTCAATGCGCTCAACCTCGGCGAGAACCTCCTCACAAATGCTCTCATCCTTTTCCTCAATGCCCATCTCGGCAAGCGTGATCGTATCCTCTACGTCCGCTTCCAGCGTACGGAAATCCTCAACCGTGCTCTTTCTCGCCTTGATCTCCTTCAGGATCTTGGCAGAGCGCTTTGCATCGTTCCAAAAATCGCCCTCTGAGGTCTGCGCCTCCAGATTCTCAAGCTCGCGCTCCAGCTCCTCGATATGGAGCGTCCCGCCAAGCTCTCGGACATCCTCGCGGATCTCCTCAAGGCGGTGGATCGCTTCTTCCAATTGAATAATCAAACTGATATGTCCCCTTTATCTATAAAAAATGATAGTGCAAAACAGATATATTACATTATATCACAAATCGCTGAATAATAAACAAATAAATTGTGACTCTTTTTTGAATTTATGCAGACCAAAGGCTCAATCGCCAAGAGGGCATCCGTTTCCGGTAAACACAAGACCGCGGCTGCCGTCCACCGTAACGGCGGTACCGCTTTTGAGTATCCTGGTCGCGCCGAGTGCACCGACGATGACCGGAATATCGAGCGTCATGCCGGCGATGGCCGCGTGAGAATCCGCACCGGGCGTCTCACAAATGATTCCCGCGGCGCGGCGCAGCAGCGGAAGCAGCGCGTTGGTCGTTTCGGGGATAACGAGGATCTCACCGTCCCGGAAGGTCGCTATGGCTTCCTTCTCATCCTTGCACACACAGAGATTGCCGCAGATCCTGCGATCAACCAGGCCCATGCCCGAGGTCAGCACGTCACCGACGATCTGCACCTTGAGCATATTGGTCGTGCCGGAAATACCGATCGGAATACCGGCCGTAATGACGACTAGATCACCGTCGCGGACAAGACCGGACTCAAAGGCGCGGTCAACCGCATGATGAAAAAGCTCATCCGTCGATTCCATTTCGTCGATCAGCAGAGGCGTAATGCCCCAGGAGAGATTCATGTGGCGGCAAACCTTATCCGTCGTTGCACAGCCGATGATCGGCGTTTCCGGACGGTATTTACTGATCATCCGCGCAGTGGATCCGGACTTCGTTACGGTAATGATCGCCGCTGCCTTGAGGTCGTGTGCCGTCGTACAGGTCGCATGAGAAATGGCACCCGTTACTCCGGAGAAGCAATCCGGGCCGCGCTCTGCATAGCGGCGCCGATAATCGATGTCACCCTCTGTGCGCAACGCAATCTTTGCCATCATTGCAACCGCTTCCACGGGATACTGTCCCGCAGCCGTTTCTCCGGACAGCATAATTGCGCTCGTGCCGTCGTAAATGGCGTTTGCAACGTCGGTGATTTCTGCGCGCGTCGGGCGCGGATTGTGCGTCATGGATTCGAGCATCTGCGTTGCGGTGATGACCTGCTTTCCGGCGCTGTAGCATTTTGCAATGAGCGTCTTCTGAATGACCGGAATATCCTCCATGGGAATCTCAACACCCATATCACCGCGTGCGACCATAATTCCGTCCGAAACGGCAAGGATCTCATCCATGTTTGCAACGCCTGCGGCGTTTTCGATTTTTGCTATGATACGAATTCCGTGCGGGCAGTTATTTGCCTCAAGCTCACGGCGGATCTGAAGAATGTCGTCCGCGCACTGCGTAAAGGATGCCGCGATAAAATCAAAATCGTTTTCTACACCGAAACGGATATCGGCTCGGTCCTTTTCCGACAAAAACGGCATGGAAAGCTGCGTACCGGGCAGGTTGACACCCTTACGGTTGGACACAGCGCCGCCGTGCACCACGCGGCAGGCGATTTCACGGCTGTCCACGTGCTCAGCAACGAGCTCAAGGTTTCCGTCATCGATCATGATCCGCGTACCGACGGAAATATCCTTCCAGAGATCGCGGTAGGTTACGGACACGTGAGAGGCGTCACCCTCCGTATCGTACATACAAAGTGTAAAGGGTGCACCGTCCTCAAGCTCGACGCTGCCCTCAGCAAACGTCCCGAGGCGAACCTCCGGTCCCTTGGTGTCCAGAAGAAGCGCAACGGACAGTCCCTTTTCCTTACGCAGCTTCTTGATGCGCGCGATCTTTTCCAGATGATCGGCATAGCCGCCGTGCGAGAAATTGATGCGCGCAACGTCCATGCCCGCATCCATCATCGCGCCGAGCGTTTCTTCCGTTTCCGATGCCGGTCCGATGGTACAGATGATCTTCGTTTTGCGTGCCATCCGCATCTGATACGGTGACACCTTATGTGTTCTGTCCATGACAGGTTCCTTTCTTCGTGCCGATTTGGAAGACACATATCTCCCCTTCTACATTATATCACAAATTCCTTTGTCTGTCAAGATTTGCACAAGAAAACCGATTCGATCCTGGGCTGTATCCGCACGTTCCGTGTTCTATTTGACGGATGCGGGCCATATACATATCCCGAAACGCCCCACGGCACAGGCTGTGATTTCACGATCCGGAGGAATTCAATATGCAAGAATATTCGATTTACAAAGACATCGCCGCGCGGACAGGCGGCAACATTTACATCGGTGTGGTCGGCCCCGTTCGCACGGGAAAATCCACGTTTATCAAGCGCTTTATGGAAACGCTGATCCTGCCGGCAATGGAACGGGATGCCGACCGGATTCGTGCACAGGATGCCCTTCCGCAAAGTGCCGGCGGCCGCACCGTCATGACGACAGAGCCAAAATTCATTCCCGACGAAGCAGCCACCGTCACACTGGGCGGCTCCTCTGACGGATCGGAAACCGTCATGCGCGTACGCATGATCGACTGCGTGGGATATCTCGTTCCGGGCGCTGTCGGCGGCACGGAAAACGAGGAGGTCCGCATGGTACAAACGCCATGGTCCGAGACTCCAATGCCGTTTGAGGAGGCGGCGGCAGTCGGCACGCACAAGGTGATCACCGAGCACGCGACCATCGGCGTTCTCGTCACGACGGACGGCTCCATCGGAGATTTGCCGCGCAGTGCGTACGAGGAAGCCGAAGAACGCGTTGTACGCGAGCTGAAGGCGACCGGAAAGCCGTTCGTGATTCTGCTCAACTCTGCGCATCCCGAGGCGTCGGAAACGGCGGCGCTCGGTCTACAGTTAGAGCAAACGTGGAAGGCTCCCGTCGCACTTCTCTCCTGCCAGGAGATGGATGCCGAGGACATCCGGCATATTCTCGGTCTTGCGCTGGAGCAGTTCCCCATACAGCAGATCTGCGTGGATATCCCCGATTGGATGTGCGCCCTGCCCCGCAGTCACCGTGCCGTACGCGCCGTTCACAGCTGCATCCGCGGGCTTGCACAGCATCTGCGTCGCATGGGAGATACCGTCACCCCCTCGCTCCAGTCCGCAGATCCGGACGTTCTTTCGGCCGCAGAGCCTGTCTGCCGGGATGCAGGAACGGGTGAGGTGACATGGCGGCTTGTGCCGCGCCCCGGTCTTTTGTACGACATCATTGAGGAAGAAACGGGGTTCGACGTGCATAGCGAAACTGCCCTGCTCGCGCTTCTGCGCTCACTCTCCGAGATGAAGCGCGAATACGATCGCGTCGCAGGTGCACTTGAGCAGGTCCGCACGCAGGGATGGGGCACAGTTATGCCGACGCAAGAGGAGCTGACGCTCGCCTCTCCGGAAATCGTGCATCAGAACGGAAGCTGCGGTGTCCGTCTGCGCGCCACGGCCCCGTCTATCCACATGATTCGCGCCAATATTGAGGCACAGGTTGCACCCATCGTTGGCACCGAGCAGCAATCCGAGGAAATGGTAAAGTTCCTGATGCACGAGTTTGAGGAGGATCCCGCACGCCTTTGGGCAACCAATATGTTCGGGAAATCTCTGCACGCACTCGTCTGCGAGGGGCTGTATGCAAAGCTGTCGCACCTGCCGGACGACGCACAGCGAAAGCTCGGAGAAACCGTGGAAAAGATCATCAACGAGGGCGCGGGCGGCCTGGTCTGTATTCTTCTTTGACAAGAATACGCACATGGGGGTTGTTGCAAGTTGAAACTTGCGACAACCCAGGGCCACGAAGTGACCGAATTTCCCGGTTTTCAAGCGATTTTCGCGTGAAAATGCCCCTTCACTGAGGGGCAAGGGAAACTTCTATGGGGCTGGGCACGTAGGTGCAACAGCCCCTTACATACTGTATTCAGTCCTTTTCCGCAAGCATTGCGCATACGGTTTCGTAGACGCGGCGGATGGAGTCGATCTCAATGCGCTCCTCCGGTGTATGAATGTCACGCATATTGGGCCCGATGGAGATCGGATCGAGTCCCAAAACGGCGTGCTTCATCAGACCACATTCCAGACCTGCGTGAATGGCCTCCACGCGCGGTGCCTTGCCCCAGAGCCGCTGATAAACGCGGACGTAGCGCGCCATCGCAGCAGAATCGCGGTCGTACGCCCAGCCCGGATATTCTCCCGAGCAGTGCATTTCCGCGCCGAACGTGCGGGCACACAGCAACAGCCTGGTCCGGATTTCCTCCTTGCGTGCCTCCACGGATGCACGCGCAAGGAATCCCAGAGTAACGGAGTCCTCACCCGTACACAGAACGCCCATATTGCAGGACGACTCCACAAGGCCCGGCATATCCTCACACATCGTCACGATTCCATTCGGTGTCAGGCACAAAAGCCCGAGCAGCGCCGCCGTGTCTGCCTCCGACATACAGCGGCAGACCGTATCACCTGAGGTACAGACAACACGTCCCTCCGTGCGGTCGTCGCGGGACAGCATCGCCTGCTGCTCTGCACACAGCGCACCGAGCATTGCAAGCAGCTCCGCGCCATCCTCTTGTGCAAATGCAATGACCGCCGTACAGTCGCGCGGAATGGCGTTGTCCATATTGCCTCCCGTGAGAGATACGATCCGATACGGATAACGCTGGGCAAGCGCAGCCAGGATCGCGCCGACGATGCGGTGTGCGTTGCCGCGCGGCATATGGATCTCCGCACCGGAATGGCCGCCCTTCAGACCGCGCACCGCAATCTGCGCAGAGGCCATACGACATTCCTCCCACGTCACGGGACGCTCCATATCACAGCGGACACCGCCCGCACAGCTGACCGTACAGACGCCGTCCTCCTCAGAATCAAGATTGAACAGCAGCTTTGCGCGAATGCCGGTATAGTCAAATCCCGCAGCACCGCCAAGACCGACCTCCTCCTGCACCGTAAACAGGCACTCAAGCGCAGGATGCGCAAGCGTATCATCGTCTAAAATCGCCAGCATCATTGCAACGGCAATGCCGTCGTCGCCGCCCAGCGTCGTGCCGTCGGCACGGATCCAGCCGTCCTCAACGATCAGGCGCAGCCCGTCCGCGGTAAAATCGTGCGCGGAATCCGCACGCTTCACACAGACCATATCAGTGTGCCCCTGCAGCATCACGACCGGTGCATTTTCATAGCCGGGCGATGCGGGCTTGCAGATCAGTACGTTGTGCATCGCATCACAGCGGTACGCAAGTCCGTGCGCCTCAGCAAACGCACACAGATACGCCGCCGCCCCCGCCTCGTTGTACGAGCCGTGAGGGATGGCGCACAGATCCTCAAAATATGACAAAACGGCTTGGGGCTGATAGCCCCGGAGTACTGTATGCTTCATTCGTATGACCATTGCTTTCGCCGTGCGAAAGCATCCTTTCCATTCAATTCAAAGCCGGAACAACGCCCAAGACCGCGGGCTGTTGCACTTACGTGCCCCAGCCCCATAGAAGTTTCCCTTCCCCCTCAGTGAAGGTGCATTTTCATGCGAAAATCGCTTGAAAACCGGGAAATTCGGGCCACTTCGTGCCCCCGGGTTGTCGCAAGCTGAAGGCTTGCAACAACCCCTGCGAGATCTGTCAGGCAAAGAAGCTCAGCGTTTCATAAATACTGACCACCGGGAACAGCTCCACGCCTTCTACGTGGAGGCTTTTTGCTTCTGCGTTCTTTTTGGGAATGACGATGCGTGTAAAGCCCAGCCGCGCACATTCGCGCACGCGCTGCTCAATGCAGGAAACGGCGCGCACCTCACCCGCAAGTCCAAGCTCTCCGATCGCAACCAGATCGTCCGGAAGCACCCGGTCCTTGAGCGAGGAGATCAGCGCAAGCGCTGCGGCAAGGTCCGCAGCAGGCTCCTCCAGCCGCAGGCCGCCAATTACGTTAAGATAGGCATCGTTTGTGGAGAAGCGCAGAGCAAGCCGCTTTTCCAGCACCGCCAAGAGCATCTGCAGGCGGTTATAATCAATGCCCGTTGAGGAGCGGCGCGGTGACGGGAACGGCGTCTGTGTCACAAGCGCCTGTATCTCTGCGACGATCGGGCGGGAGCCCTCGATCACGCAGACCGCACAGTTTCCGGAAACGCCCTGCGGACGGCCGGACAGCAGCATCTCCGAGGGATTTTCCACCTCGGAAAGGCCTGTATCCGTCATTTCAAAAACGCCGATCTCGTTGGTGGAGCCATAGCGGTTCTTGATCGCACGGATAATACGGTAGGACTGCTGACGCTCTCCCTCAAAGTAGATGACTGCATCCACCATATGCTCCAGCACCTTGGGGCCGGCAATTCCGCCCTCCTTATTGACGTGACCGACGAGAAGCACGGAAATGCCCTCGTTTTTCGCCTTATGGATCAGCGCCATCGCCGCCTCCTTCACCTGTGTGACGGAGCCGGGAGCCGAGTTGATCTCGTCGTTATAGATGGTCTGAATGGAGTCCACGATCAGCACGTCAGGCTTGACCTTGTCCGTCTGACGAAGAATGTTTCGAATATTGGTTTCAATACACAAATAGAGATTGGAGCCCTGCACCTCAAGACGGCGGGCTCGCAGCTTCAGCTGGCCCTGCGATTCCTCTCCGGAGATATATAACACGCGCCGCGTCTTTCCCAGCGTCGCAGAAACCTGCATGAGCATCGTGGATTTTCCAATTCCGGGCTCACCGGAAAGCAGAACGACCGAGCCGAGCACAAGGCCGCCGCCAAGCACCCGATCCAATTCTCCGAGTCCCGTTTCCGACCGCATATAGGTCGGAATCTCAAGTGCGTCGAACGGTATGGCGTCCGCCCCCGTATCGACCGCAGACGAAAACAGCGCGTGACGGGCAGAGGCCTTTCCCTGTGCCGCCGTTTCCGCCAGGTATTCCTCCTGCTCCTCCATAGAGTTCCACGCGCCGCAAGACGGACATTTGCCCATCCATTTCGTCGTTTTGTATTCACACTCCGTGCAAACATAAATGCTTTTGGAGCCTTTCATATCAGAATCATTCCTTTCCATCGGTCTATATCCCATGCAGTCACTGTGCATCCGGCGCCGATTCCTCCGGGCCGCCGGCCCGTGCATATTCAAGAATGCCGCGGCACAGCACTGCCGCAAGCTTTTTCCGGTAGGCAGGATCCGCAAGCCGGTCCGCCTCCTCCGGGCAGGACAAGAAGCCGCATTCCGCAAGCACGGAGCAGCCCTCTGCCCGATCAAGCAAATAAATCGTTCCTCCCGCCGTTTTGCACGCGCGGGTATTGTCCGGCTGCAGATACGTGCACCCGGACAATCGCATCGCCTCCGCCAGCGAATGTGAGGCTGCGTTGTCGGCACAATATATCTGCATCCCGCGGCAGGACGGATCGGAAAACGTATTCATGTGAACCGAAACAAACAGCGCATCCGGATACGCCCTGCGCACCGCAAGACGGTTTTTCAGATCCGTCATTTTCCGATGTCCTGCAGATGCCCCCTCGTAGAGTCCGTCGTCTGTGCTTCGTGTCAGAATCACGCACACGCCGCACAGGGTGAGCATCTCCTCCATCGTACGAACGACGGACAAATTCAGTTCCTTCTCGGTCATGCCGTTTACGGAAACGGCACCGCCGTCCTCTCCGCCGTGTCCGGCATCCAGAATCACACATAGCCCGTCTGCCGCAGCGACGGTCGTATCCTCCAATACCGCCGCCGTATCTGCATCCGGCAGCTCCGCATAGCAAAGCGCACCGAGCGCGGCAAAATAGATCCCGGCTGCCGCCGCAAGGCCGGCAATCGAACGCACCACCGTTTTCATCCTGTAGCTCCTCCGCATATCATAAGCGGGATGCGAGCCAAAGCCCGACATCCTCCTGCTGCATCGTATGCACGAAAGCCATGCTTTAGACCGAGCGGCGCACGGTGGGCGGCACAGGATCGTTTGTACGGTGAAATGAAAAACGGGCTGTTGCACTTACGTGCCCAAGCCCCATAGAAGTTTCCCTTGCCCCTCAGCCAAGGGGCATTTTCATGCGATTTTCGCATGAAAATCGGGAAATTCGGGTCACTTTGTGACCCCGGGCTGCCGCAAGCTTTCCACTTGCAACAGCCCCGGATATCCTTGATTCAGCGAGTCTCTTCCTTGAGATTCGGCTTGATGCCGATAAGACCCAGGATACGGAAATTGCGGTTCCCAAGCATATAGCCAATCTGTGCCGTAATGGGCGCGGGCAAGCAGACCAGCAGCCAGACGATGGGATTGTTCGGGCTGTAAAGCTGCGCAAGGCCGAGGTACATCGCGTGCAGTACGCGCGTCAGCGTATTGACCACAACGTACAGATTTCCTGCCTGCTCGTAGGTACCCGTATAGGGATAGACAATCAGAAGAACGATCGCGCCGATGAGCATCGGAAGCGTTGCCGTCCCTGAAATGAGCAGGCCGCGCAGAGGCGTTTTCGTCCGGCGTCCGGAATCCTCAGCAATACGGTCGCGTCCGCCGATCTCCCAAAACATATAATACGTTAAAAACAGATAAAAGGCCACGGAAAACAGCGAGCCGATGAGAACCATCGTATTGCTTTGTGCGGTAGCAAATGCAATCATCAATCCAAACATCGTAATCGCAATCTGATTGAGCAGACACTTGACGATATTGTAGGAATTGTTCTTGAAAAATTGTACTATCATAGGACGGCAGTATGTTCCTTTCTTTCCCGTTGTGCAGGCAATGCCTACTTTCCTATCATTGTACCGAATTTCAATGAACAAATCAAGCATTTTTCCCCCTTTTTTGATCGGATACGAAAAATTTACATTTTATCCATGAAATAGTCAGTCATTTTATATAATACAATGATATAATATAGTGGACGAAATCCGACCGTGCAGAAGACACCGCGGCGGACACCGCCAATCAACCGAAGGAGGCGTACACGTGGCCGATTACCATCCCATAGACATCACCGTATACCCAAGAGTTTTTCAGGAGTTTGCTACGTATAAGACCGTGATTCAAGGACGC
>JAGBZV010000176.1 GCA_017628075.1 Clostridia bacterium | reverse complement strand
CGGAACAACGGATACCGATGCAGGTGATGCGGACAGCAGTACAGCCGCCTCGCCATCCGAGACTGTACAACCCCCGTCCGCAGACACCGCAGCACCGCTCATGCCCGCTCCCACAGAACGCAACGGCCAAATATTTCCTGCGAACTGCACCACAGCACTAACCGATTTTCTCAGCACCTACGATGCCAGCCGCACCAATCTGCGATTTCGCGTTTGGCTGGATGATACGGTCATTTTATCAAACGATGCCGCGTGGGACGATGCACTTTCCTTCTCCTTCTATGCAGAGGCGCCCATCGTAAACGATCTGAAAAACACAGGGCACACGATACGGATAGAATGCGGACTTCTCTCCGGATGTCCGATCCCGGACGATTACAGCTCCGTATATCAGGCGTGGCAACGGGATGCCGCACACTGGGAAATATGGATATTGGCAGCAGTCGCGACTGCCGTTCTCTCCATTGCATTTCTTGTTTGTGTGCTGTATCAAACGGGCATGCGGTATTCCACGCAAGCCCTGCACCTCACCGCAATCGACAGGTTGCCTCTGGAGCCCGTTTTTGCCGTTTGGGGTGCTGTTTTGTCCGTCGCACTTCTGCTTATTCCCGAGCTTGATTTTTACCTGGACCAAAGCCTGCTTCTCCTGGTCGGTTATCTGCACGGAAATCTCCGCGAATGGTTCCCTGCACTTGCACTTGCAGCACTGAGCATTGCGGCAGTTCTCCTCGCCCTGTCCATCCTGTGCGGATGCGTACGACGCATCCGCGCCGGAAAATGGTGGAAGAACACACTATGCTATCGAATTCTGCACATTCTTCTGTGCGCAGTCACGTATCTGCTGCGTGCGGCCGGCCGTATGATATCCAAGGCAGGCACGAATTTCTCTCTGTTTTGGAGATGGATGGCAGGATGCAGCGCCTTTGGCCTGTGGACATTCATCGCCATGCTCTCGCGCACACCAATCCTTTGGGGAATTTGGATCGTCACCGCTGTTGTCCTGGGACTTGCCCTCTGTCTTTATATGCTGGAATGGGATATCATACGGAAAAACACCGAAAAAGTCGCCATGGGAGATCTCACACATCACACCGAAACTGCACGACTGCACGGTGCCCCCAAGGTGGTCGGCAAGGATCTCAACCGCATCGGAGATGCCATCTCACTCGCAGTTGAGGATCGCATGAAGAGTGAACGTTTTCGTTCCGAGCTCATCACAAACGTTTCGCACGATCTGAAAACGCCGCTTACCTCCATCATCAACTATACCGATCTTCTCTCAAAGGAAGACTGTGAGAACGAAACGATGCGCGGCTATATTGACGTCTTATCCAGACAGGCGTATCGTCTGAAGAAGCTGACGGAGGATCTCTTGGAGGTATCCAAGGCATCTGCTCAAACACTTCCCGTTGTTCTCGATACCACCGATGCCGCAGAGCTTCTGCAGCAGGCAATCGGTGAATACGAATCCCGCCTCGCCGCGGCAGGATTGCACCCCGTGCTCAGCATCAGCGAAAATCCGCTGTTTATTTTGGCAGACGGAAAGCATCTGTGGCGCGTGTTTGACAATCTACTGTCCAACATCTGCAAGTATTCCCTGCCCGGTACCCGCGTGTATCTGTCCGCACAAATGGCGAGCGACACCGTCTTGCTGACATTCCGCAATATTTCCGCTGCGCCCATTGCCGTTTCGGCAAATGAGCTTACCGAGCGATTTGTCCGCGGAGATGCGTCCCGCCATACGGAAGGAAGCGGCCTCGGCCTTGCGATTGCTGATAGTCTGTGCCGTTTGCAGAACGGCTCGCTGGAGATTTCCGTTGACGGGGATCTGTTCAAGGTAGTCGTGGCATTTCATGCCATCGACACACCGACTTCCTCAAAAGCAGTCATTTCACCTCACATGTAACTCTGTATTGCTTCCACAATAAATCCCGGCTGGGACACACGATCGTGTGTCCCAGCCGGGATCATTTGGTTTTACCGTTTGCATGATTATTTCGTCCCGACATTCTTCGTGCGGAACATGATCCGGACACCGACGCCGCTTCCGATGACAGCTCCAAGCGTATTGTGCAGAACGTCGTCCACCTCCGCTTGTCCAAGAGCATATACGTACTGCGCGCATTCGATACCAGCACTCAAGAGCCCAAACGTAAGCCCAATCAGTAAAATCTTCAGATAAGGAGCCCATTTTTGCGGAAGCAGGACGAAGGCCAACAATCCGACAGGATAGAAGAGCACCATATTCATGAAACAGCTGCGGAGCAGCTCGGGATTGCCGCCATTCAGAACGGTTTTATATGATTCAAACAGCGCAAGAATGGGCGTAAGTGCTTCCGCGCGTCCGCTGCGTGTAAATAGTGTGGATATCAGGATTACGGACACTAGGACGACCAGAAGAATGCTGAGCAACGGACGGCACGAGCGACGATGCAGGTGTTTTGTATATACCGCCGCAAACGCCAAAGTCAACACAGTAATAAGCAGGATAAGTACAGAAATATTCAGACAGTATATCCATCGAAACAGTAAACTGAGCATACCGCCTCCGTTCAGTTGTTGATCGTTATAGGACCTCCGCCCTGGCCTGCACTGTTTTTCCGCTTTACGGTTTTCAGTTTGTTTTTCACCAGCACAAGGACCGCTGCAGCGGAAATGGAAAGAATTGTTACTGTTAACCAGTG
>JAGBZV010000175.1 GCA_017628075.1 Clostridia bacterium | reverse complement strand
CGCACAGCTTCCGTCGCTGCTTTGCGGAGGTCTGCTTCTTGTCTTGTCGCCGCACGTAAGTGCCAAGCTGTGGGGCATTGTGTGGCTTACGACGCCGCTTCTGAGTGCATGGCTTTCGCGTTCTCCTGTGCACAGAACGGAGGCGATGCCGGATCTGAAGACGTTATCCGGATGGGCAGAGGAGGTGTGGTCTTACTTTTCAAAATACGTATCTCAGGATACGATGCACCTTCCGCCCGACAACGTGCAGTTTTTTCCGGACAGAGATCCGCATCCCGCCTACAGAACGTCACCGACCAATATCGGACTGTATTTGTGCGCTTGTGCTGCTGCACGCGATTTCTCCTTTATCACGACCGAGGAGCTTTATACCCGATATGAGGCAGCCTTGTCCGGCATGGAGCGCTTGCAGACGTACCGCGGTCATTTCTATAATTGGTATGATATCCGTGAGGGGGGCGTGCTCGGAGCTCCGTTCGTGTCAGCGGTGGATTCCGGCAATCTTGCCTGCTCGCTGATCTGTGCAGCCGGTGCAGCTTTGGATTGGGCTGGGGAGGATGAACGTCTTTTCAAAACGGCTGAGAGACTCAGACGTCTTGCCGCTCGGATGGATTTTTCCTTCCTCTACGACACAAAGCGCAGAAAAATGCATATCGGCTATGATACGGAGTCCGGTGTGCCGACACGTGCCTATTACGATCTTTATTGCTCCGAGGCAAGATCTGCAGTCTACTATGCGATTGCAGCGGGACAGATCCCATCTGCTGCCTGGTCGGAGCTTCGTATGCCCTTGCTCAGCACAAGAGGATGGCTTGGTGCACAGTCATGGACGGGATCGGCCTTTGAATATTTTATGCCCGTTCTGTGGCTGTCGCATCCAAAGGATTCCTTTACGCGCGAAATACTGCATTTTGCGGCAGATACACAAAGCCGTGATGTGCTGAATATCACGCACGGATCGCGCGAGCTGTCCCTGTTCGGAAAATCCGAGGGGGCGTATTTCGGAATTGATTCGGACAGGCAGTTCCAATATAAGCCGTACGGCTGTGCGGATCTTGCGCTGTCCGTCCCGGATCAAAAGGAGCGACTTTGTATGCCGTATGCGCTGTTTCTGATGCTTTGCGAGAAGCCAACGGACGTGTGTCGTGCGCTGCATACCCTGGACGTGCTCGGAATGCACGGTGCGTGCGGATATTATGAGGCGCTCGATGCGACACACCTGCGCGTTGGAAACGGCTATGCAGTCGTGCGGTCGTATATGGCGCATCATCTCGGTATGACGATCATGGCTCTGGCCAATGCCGCTTTTGACGGAATATTTGTAAAGCGGTTTCATCGGGATGCACAGATGGGTGCGCATCAGATCCTTCAGGAGCGTCGGATTCCGACAGATGCGGTGGTTGCCGGCCGTACCGTTACGCGCGGACACAGCGCAGATCCCTCGTCTCTATGTACACGGGAATCGCTTGCATCATCCGCTTCTGATATCAGCTGCTGCGTTGGCGAGGGAGGAGAGGCGCAGACGGCAATGATCTCCAATTCTGCACTTTGCGTGCTTGCTTCCGTGACGGGCGGAATGTCTGTGCGCTGTGGAGAGGATGCAATCACGCCTTGGAGCTATGAGGGAAACGCCCTTTCTCCAACGGTTCTCTGTACGGATATCCGTACGGGACGGTGTTATCTGCCGTTTGCGAAATGGGGCCACGAGGATGGGGTGCGGTATTCGTTTCATTGCGGCAAGGGCGTGCTTGAATGGGCGGCAGACTACCCGGATCAGATGCGATGCGTGCTGCGTACGGAGCTTTCCTCACAAGGACTCGGTGTGCGCTTTTCGGTATCTTTGACAGAGGGCGGCATACCGCAGCCGATGCTTCTCGTCTTTTTGACAAGGCCTGTGCTCATTGGGCACCGGGCACATTCGTCGCATCCTGCGTTTGCAGATCTGTTCTTGATTTCGGAAATTGACAGTCAAGCGCATCAGATCCGCGTGCATCGCAGAGTGCGTACGCCCGATGAACGTCCGTACGTGCTGAATGCCTGTGCGAAAAGCCTCGGCGGCTTTCGTGCGGTGACGGATTCATCGACTCTGCTCCCACCAGGCTATGGAGACAGAGAGGTGCGGCGCCTTGGCGAGATCCGCTCGGACAATCCCGTGCTCTCTGCGCACAGTGCTCCCTCTGCCGTGACGCCCGTTCTTTGTATGCTTGGTCGATCAGCGGGGACAGCAGAGATACAACTGACGCTTGGAGCGCTGCAAACACGCTTTGATTCATCTGTAATGCAGGAGCTTCACGCAGAGCTAAGACAGATGTGCGGTGCTCTTCGCACGGTTGAGTACAGGGAAATGCTGTGTGCGATCAAAGGAGCACAGAGAATTCGGCTATACGAGTCGAAGCTTCCGATGCGTGCTCCAAGGGCTTCTCGCGGAACGTCACGGCTTTGGAAATACGGAATATCCGGTGATCTTCCGCATCTCTGCTTCGTGGCTTTGGAGGACGAGGCGTCACTTGGACATCTGGGGTGGGTGCTTGGCGCGTGGAAATATCTGCTCCTTTGCGGAATCGGCAGTGATCTTGTTCTCTGTGTAAAGGAAACGGACGTCTACGGGCATCCCGTTGACGGACGTATCAGGACCTGTATTCATCAGCGCGGACTCTCCTTTTTCATGGGAGAGGGCAGCAAACGCGGCGCGCTGCGGATTTGCCTGTACCGTGACGCTGTGTCAGACGGACTTCTTCTGACAGCGGCTGCTGTTTACGGTGATACGCTGCAGCCCCATCCCATTGAAGGGGCGCGGGATATCTCAATACTTCAGACGCCGCGCAGGGATGACAGGCTCAGGCAATGCCGTGTGGAAGACGGATGTGCTGTGATCTGGGACGGAGCAGCCAGAATGCCGTGGTCACACATCCTGTCAAACGGGGTCATGGGATGTCTTATGACACAGCATACGCTTGGCTTTACGTTTTTCGAAAACGCAAGAGAGTGCCGTGTTACGCCGTGGTGGGGCGATGTCTCCCGTGAGGAGAGCGGAGAGCTGATTTTGATGCGCAGGAGTGAGGAAGGTGCGTTTTCCGATCTCTGCGGTATGGCAGATACGACCATCGTCATGCCTGACGCAATGCATTATCTCGGCGCGGGGAATGGGTTTTCGTACCGTATTACGGTTACGATCCCCAACAGGTCCCGAACCAAGGAGATTTCTATATCGGTCAGAAACGAGAGCGACGTACCGCTTTCGCTTATATTGCGGTATCAGCTGATTCCGCTGCTCGGTGTTTCGCCGGTTCACGGTGATGCGATTTCCTTCTTCTTTGATACCGATGGCCTTCACTTCCGTACGGAAACGGGCGACCGCTGTGCATGGTATGAGGCGAACATTTCGCTGACGGGTGCGGAAAAGAGAGAGGGAGGCCCGTGGGGTGATCAAATGCTGTATGCAGGAGGTATGCTTGCGCTTGCGCCCGGTGAGGAGCAAACTGTACGTGCGTATCTGCGCATCAAGCGATACGGTGAGAGGGAGCTTGCGGTGGGGGCGGCAAAACAGAGCCGTTCGTGGCAGTATCCCGTCATCAAAACTGACTCCGCACAGCTTGATGCGCTGGCATCCGCATGGCTTCCCTGGCAGACGGTTACGGTACGAATGTTTGCCAGATGCGGATATTATCAGCCGGGCGGCGCTTATGGCTTCCGTGATCAGCTGCAGGATGCGTTGGCTGCCTCGATCTTTGCTCCGGAGCTGTTGTATGCACAGCTTTTCCGTGCGGCAGCGCATCAGTATCCGGAGGGGGACGTTCAGCATT
>JAGBZV010000174.1 GCA_017628075.1 Clostridia bacterium | reverse complement strand
TCCTTGATGCCGTATTCAGCCAGACACTTTTCAATACCGGCAAGTCTTCTTTCCTTGCCTTCAAACTTTACACTGTTGTTTGCCATGTGCGTATCCTCCTCTCCTTAGTTCTTTCTCGGATCAATATACTTGACAGCTTCGTTGAAGCGGCCGTAGTTCTTGATATTGGACTCGTATGCTTCCTTGGGATCGGTGCCTGCCTTGATGGCATCCATCATCTTGCCAAGGTTCACGAATTCGTAGCCGATCACTTCGTTATCGGCATCCAGGCCAAGGCGGAGGATATAGCCCTCTGCCATTTCCAGGTAACGGACACCCTTTTCGCGGGTTGCGAAAATGGTACCGATCTGAGAGCGCAGGCCCTTACCAAGGTCCTCCAGAGAAGCACCGACGGGGAGACCGTCCTCAGAGAATGCAGTCTGGGAGCGACCGTATGCGAGCTGCTTGAAGATCTCGCGCATTGCAACGTTGATTGCATCGCAGACGAGGTCCGTGTTGAGTGCCTCCAGCAGGGTTTTGCCCTGAAGGATCTCACCTGCCATAGCAGCAGAGTGCGTCATGCCGGAGCAGCCACAGGTCTCAACCAGTGCCTCCTCGATGATACCGCCCTTGACATTGAGTGTCAGCTTACACATACCCTGCTGGGGTGCACACCAGCCGATACCGTGAGACAGACCGGAAATGTCCTTGATTTCATACGCCTTTACCCATCTTCCTTCTTCCGGAATAGGCGCGGGACCGTGCTTCGGGCCCTTGGCTACACAACACATGCTTTCAACTTCGTGCGTATAGTTCATTTTGAAAGACTCCTTTTATAAATATTTTGGTACACAAATGTATAAAGAAATCGCTTACGCGATAACTTCGCCATAGCAAAGGCCAAATGCACAAGCCGCGTTTGCTTCGTCGGTGTCAATGTGCATGGCTGCGGCAAAGGAAGACTTGACGCGTACAACAACGTCGTCGTAGATGGTCTTTCTGCCATTGGAATTGATGGCAACCTTAACGATCTGCTTATCAGCAACGCCGAATGCTGCAGCATCGTCGGGTGTCATGTGGATGTGTCTTTTTGCGATGATTACGCCCTCGGTGATCTCCACCTCGCCGCACGGACCAACGAGCTTACAGCCCGCAGAGCCTGCAACGTCACCGGATTCGCGGACGGGAGCATCCACACCGAGCGTTCTTGCATCGGTAAAGGAAAGCTCGACCTGCGTTTCAGGACGTGCCGGGCCGAGAATGGAAACGCGCTCAATGGACTTCTTGGGACCGACGAGAGTTACGCGCTCCTCGCAGGCATACTGGCCGGGCTGGCTCAGATCCTTCTTGTTGGTCAGGGTGTGGCCTGCGCCGAACAGGATCTCAATATGCTCCTGTGTGAGGTGTACGTGTCTTGCAGAGGTTTCGACAAGAATCTTGTTTTCCATGATGATTATTCCTTTCATTGATGAATTATGGGTTTCATAAGAAATATTATACACCATTTTTTCGAAAAAGTAAAGCATGAAAGCGCAAATTTTTGTAAAAACTACATCTGAAATGATATTTTTTTCACAGGCAGGGGATAATTTATGAAAAAAGACGAAAAATCAGGTGCAGAGGACACACAAAATCTGTTTTCAGGAGAGGCTGTACCAAAAAAAAATGAGGACGAGCAGACGATGGGAGACGTACGGGCAGACGACGGCGCCGTCACGGTCGGCAAGGCACGCCGTCACATCCGGTGCATTACGGTCATCGGGCAGATCGAAGGACACTGGGAGCTTGGCGGCGGTCAGAAGACGACGCGGTACGAGCATCTGATACCGGAGCTTGTATCGGTGGAGGAGGATGAGGACATCCGCGGTCTGCTTCTGATTCTCAATACAGTCGGAGGGGACGTTGAAGCCGGGCTCGCCTTGGCGGAGCTGATCGCTTCCATGCGTAAGCCGACCTGCTCGCTGGTGCTTGGCGGAGGCCATTCCATCGGCGTGCCGCTTGCCGCTTCCGCCGACCGCTCCTTCATTGTCCCGACCGCGACGATGACGCTGCACCCGGTGCGTATGAACGGCCTCGTCGTGGGCGTGCCGCAAACGTACACCTATTTCTGCCGGATGCAGGAGCGCATCGTGTCCTTCATCACGTCCCATTCCCGATGCACGCGCGAGGTGCTGGAGCGCCTCATCATGAGCACCGATTCCATGGCAACCGATATTGGAACGATCATCGATGGAGAAGAAGCGGTGAGGTACGGCATCATAGACGAGATCGGCGGACTCAGCCGGGCGCTTGCCTACCTTGAGCAGGCAAATACCCTGCCGTAACCTCAAAAATTATTTACAATTATTTCCGGAATTCCTCTTGTCAAACGAACGCATTTATAGTATAATATAAAAAGCATACAGACAATCCCCACACAAGAAAGGAAATTCACCACTATGGTTCATTATCTGGAAGCAGCTTCAACACAGACAAGCACCGCCGGAGGCGTTCTGGGCATGATTATCCCGCTCGTGTTCTGCGGTATCATCTTCTACTTCTTCCTGTACAAGCCGCAGAAGAAGCAGGATCAGCAGGCACAGCAGATGCGCGACAATCTGCAGGTCGGCGATGAAATCACCACGACCGGCGGCATCATCGGCCGCGTCGTTTCCATCAAGGACGAAACGATGGTCATTGAAACCACCCGCGACGCTACAAAGATCCGCCTTCTCAAGAGCTCGGTCCGTTCCGTTGACGTCAAGGCAGAGGATGCTCAGGGCTGAGCACCCCCGAGGCGAAAAAAATCCAATCGGTATTCCGTTTTTTTATGAAGATTACACATTGACAATCAAAAAAAAATGTGGTATACTATAGAAAACAATGTTTGGAGGACATACCTATGAAGCACATTAAGACTCTCGCTACCAAGAACCTCTGCAAGTCCGCAAAGAACGGCGGCTGCGGCGAATGCCAGACTTCCTGCCAGTCCGCCTGCAAGACCAGCTGCGGTATTGCAAACCAGAAGTGCGAAAGCAAGGAAAAGTAATTGCAAAACAAAATGCCGCTCACACACCGGGCGGCATTTTTCATTGATATTATAGAGTATTCAGACGGAGAGTGCAACCATGATCCATTCTTATCAGCTTGGCGGCTATAACATCGTCCTTGACATCTGCTCCGGTGCCGTGCACCTGGTCGACGAGGTCGCCTACGATATTATCAACCTGTACGAGGACCATACCCCGGAGGAAATCACCGCACAGATTCTGCAGACCTACGCCGACAATCCGGAGGTCACAGCCGAGGAGATCGCGGAGTGTCTTGCGCAGATCGATGCGCTGAAGGCATCCGGACAGCTTTTCACAGAGGACACCTACGAGCCTATGGCAGATACGCTCAAGCAAAAGACCTCTGGCGTCGTCAAGGCGCTTTGCCTGCATATTGCCCATTCCTGCAACCTCAACTGCGCTTACTGCTTTGCCTCTCAGGGCAAATATCACGGCGAGCGTGCACTGATGTCCTTTGAGGTCGGACGGCGCGCACTGGATTTCCTCATCGAAAATTCCGGCACCCGCCGCAATCTTGAGGTCGATTTCTTCGGCGGAGAGCCGCTGATGAACTTTGACGTCGTCAAGCAGCTCGTCGCATATGCGCGCTCCGTGGAAAAGCAAGCAGGCAAAAACTTCCGCTTCACGCTGACGACCAACGGTATGCTCATTGATGACGACGTCATCGACTTTGCCAACCGCGAATGCGTCAACGTCGTTCTGTCCCTGGACGGCCGCAAGGAGATCCATGACCGCTATCGCGTAGACTATGCCGGAAACGGAAGCTTTGATAAGATCGTCCCGAAGTTTCAGAAGCTCGTTGCGGCACGCGGCGGCAAGGATTACTATATGCGCGGCACGTTCACACACGCCAATCCCGATTTTCTTGAGGATATCCGCGTGATGCTCGACCTTGGCTTTACGGAGCTTTCGATGGAGCCCGTCGTTTGCGCCCCCGACGATCCCGCCGCACTGACAGAGGAGGATTTCCCCATCGTCTGCGCACAGTACGAGCAATTAGCAGAGCTGATGCTGCAAAGACACCGCGAGGGCAGGCCCTTTACCTTCTACCATTACATGATCGACCTCAAGGGCGGTCCCTGTATCTATAAGCGCATCTCCGGATGCGGCTCCGGCACGGAATACATGGCTGTAACACCGTGGGGTGATCTCTACCCCTGCCATCAGTTTGTCGGTGACGAACACTATCTGCTCGGCAACGTCTTCGACGGTGTTTCCAACCGTGCGGCACAGCAGGAATTTGCTTCCTGCAACGTATACGCCCGCGAGGAGTGCCGTGATTGCTGGGCACGGCTGTACTGCTCGGGCGGCTGCGCAGCAAACGCCTATCATGCCACAGGCTCCGTCAAGGGCGTGTACCGATACGGCTGTGAGCTGTTCAAGAAGCGCATGGAATGTGCCATCATGCTTGAGGCCGCAAAAATGGCCGATTCCGACGAATGAAGCCCACCCGAACGCCCCTGTGCGATTTCGTCAGGGCATACGTCGATGCGCGTCCGCACAGACTGCATATGCCCGGTCACAAGGGGCTCCCGCTGCTCGGCTGTGAGGCGTACGATATTACGGAAATCGACGGCGCCGACATACTCTATCACGCCGATGGCGTAATTGCAGAAAGCCAGGAGAACGCACGGGCGCTGTTCGGCACGCAGAAAACTCTGTATTCCGCAGAGGGCTCCTCCCTGTCCATCCGCGCCATGCTGTATCTGGCACAGCTGGATGCACGCAGCTGCGGACGCACAAGCACCGTGCTTGCCGCACGCAACGTACATAAGGTCTTTCTTAGCGCTGCCGCCCTGCTCGACTTTCCCGTTGCATGGCTCTGCCCGGAGGGCACGTCGCTGCTCTCCTGCCCCATCACACCGGATGTGCTCGATGCCGCTCTCCGCGCGCACAGCACCCCGCCGGCCGCCGTCTATGTGACCTCGCCCGACTATCTCGGCCATATACAGGATATTGCCGCGCTTGCGCACGTCTGCCATCGGCACGGCACGCTGCTGCTCGTTGACAACGCGCACGGCGCGTATCTGCATTTTCTCGACACACCGGCCCATCCGATGGATCTGCTGGCAGATCTCTGCTGCGACTCTGCACATAAAACGCTGCCTGCACTGACCGGTGCTGCATATCTGCACCTCGCTCATACCCTGTCGCACGAAACCGCGGCACAGGCAGAAGCTGCAATGGCACTGTTTGCATCCACCTCGCCCTCCTATCTCATTCTGCAGTCCCTGGATGCCCTCAACGCCTATCTCGGCAGCACCTTCCGCGACGATCTTCGCGTGCTGTGCAAAAAAACACACGCCGTGCGTCGGACACTCACCGCACACGGATATTCACTTTGCGGCGATGAGCCGTGTAAGCTGACGATCGCCCCCAAGTCCTTTGGGTACACGGGCGATGCGCTTGCCGCGATCCTGAAAAAGGACCGCATCATCCCGGAATTTTCCGATCCCGATCATCTTGTACTGATGATTACACCACAGACCTCTGACGACACGCTGAAGGCGCTGACCAATACGCTGTGCAGGCTGCCGCGGCGTGCAGCAATCGACACGCAGCCGCCCGTACTGCCGAGACCGGCGACGCACACGACGCCGCGCACGGCACTGATGTCCCCCGCCGAGTCCGTACCGATCGAAGAATGCATCGGCCGTATTCTCGCGCAGCCAACCGTCGGATGCCCGCCCGCGATCCCGATCGCCGTCACCGGCGAGAGGATTACGGAAGAAACGGTCGAGGCGTTTCGCTATTGGGGGATTACACACGTTTCCGTTGTCTGTTCTTGAACACAAAATGACCACCGGCTAAGCCGGTGGTCATGATTTTTTGCCCTGTTACTTTCCAAAGCCGTCCGGTGTTTGGCCTAACCAAAATCCGCCCGTCAGCGTCGACTTATAGGTATTCGTATTCGTATAAGAGACGTCGGTTTCCTTTTCTGTATATCCGTATTCATCTGCAGATGCATCGTACTTTTCCTGCATCTGCTCAACGACGTTCAGAACCGTTACCACGTTGTACTCGGTATCGAACAGCATCAGAGGATTCCATTCAGCCGATGACGTATTAACGGTCATTTTTCCGTCACGGAGAAGCGCGTCCCATTCCTCTTCGCTCAGCTCCGCAACAGCCACACCGTGCCGGAATACCGTAGCAGAAACGAAGGTCGTTTCATAGTCGTACTCCATCACATAGTCCCCTGACGGGCCGCCCAACATCTTTTTGGCGGCTTCGTTGAACGTTTCGTTATAAGAAAAGATCGGAAGCATCACGTAACCGGAATCGGTTTTGACTCGCATATCTCCTATACAGTCATACTGCATGGCATCTGCGCCATGTGCGCGAATATTCTCGCGGTAAATATCCAGGAGTGCCAAAAGCGCATCTCCGCTTACGTAAGCAGTGCCCTCAAAACCATCCCAAAGCACATTTTCACGAGTGTTGATCATGATGCGGAAGCTTTTTTGGGGGGATGCGCGCATATCCTTTTGGATGCTATGATACAGCTCCTCAAGATAGATATCCGCAAAATTATCGCGCGCAGTCAATGCCTGTACGAAGGTACACCAATCTGCATAAAGTGCATACGCGGAGCGAGCAACGGGGAGCAGATACCACGTATTCCAAACCGACCCTCCAAAATACACCGCACGTGCCGGTACGTTATTATCGATTTTCTCATTGCCGTGCAGCAACCAATACAGCTCAACGGTTCCGTGTCGGTCTGCGGTCCTCTGACCGTTTTTCGCCATAGTATTGTAAATGCGAAGCAGCGACTTGTCGCGGATCGTAATCTCCGGTCCCCCGTTCATCGAAAGCGTCACGCCGCGCGTCATCGCGTCAGACGGAATATACGCATCCACACGGAACAGATCCAGACGAGCACAAAGAGTGCACACCGTTATAATCACAAGGACGAGTGCCATACTGCGGCGCCCGGTGAACATCATCTTTGGTGTCTTATAGAAAATCGTGTTGCAAATCATCCAACTAAGAAGTCCACCGCAGACACATCCGAACAGCAGCCAAAAGATGGACGACCATGAGCCATCGCTCATTGCCCAGAACAGCATTCCGCCAAGCAGGGTTGCAAGCGCCATCAGTAAGTACTTGACAAGGTCACGGACTCTGTCAAAGGCAAACGGCGTTCCCGCCTTTTCACTGCGGCGAACGGTGCACAAAAGAACGCTGATCGCAAGGAACAGCACGCCAAGCCCGGCACAACCAAGCAAAAACAGCGGGGACTTGTTTTTTGCGGTGTGGATGCTGATGCGAAAAACGCCTGACAGCGCAGAAAACAACGATTCGTTCAGATAATAGTTGCTGTTGATATTCGAAAAGCTCATACCCGCAAGGCCAATCAGGGACAGCACTGCCGCGGGAACATATCCTCCAAGCATCAAACACATTCCAATGCCCATGGATGACGTCCCGCAGAAGGCGCAGGCCAGCATCGTCAGCCCGTAAAAATACAAATGGATGCACAGCCACGAAAGCAGCATAACGAAGAATCCGCCGATCACAACGCCAAGGTGCGAACGAATGGCGGGTGTCAGAAGTGCGATAGGGACCAGAAACAAAAGTGAGGTAATCCACGCAAACACGCTCCACGTCAGGCTTGCCGCTGTCGCGGAGAGAAAATACGCCTGCCGCTTGACAGGAAGGGAGCACACGAAATTGGTCTTGCGGCGGTCAAAGAGATACTGTGCCACAAGCAGCGCACAGATGATACCGCCAAGGAGTGCGTAGATTGTTACGAACGGATTGGCACTCGAAAAACACTCCTCAAGCAGGGAAAGTGCACGTTCCGGACGGTCAACGTAATAATCGCTTGTGGAAAACGCCATGAGAACGAATACGGGAATCGCAAAAAACAGGATGATTGCGCAAAATAATCCCATAGACCACGTGCGGCGCAGCTCGTTTATGTACAGGCCCGGCACGAACCAATCGTTATGCGAGCCGATCCGGCGGATCTGATTGCCGGTTCCGGCTTCGCCATCGGTACGCTTAACCGATAATGCTGTTAAAATCATAGCCCTTTTCCTCCATTTCACAAATAAAGATCTCCTCCAGCGTCAGTGGAACAAGCTCGTAAAACAAGGGATTTTTGCATCCCACTGCAAGCTCAACGCGCTCCCGCTCTCCGCGCACAATCAAATTCAGCACGCTTCCGCTTCTTTTGTAAGAAACAACGTGCAGAGGCTCACCCTGCGGTGTACAGAAATCAAGCGCATCCACATCGCTGTGCGGCAATACCATCTGTATCTTATGGATGCTCGTTTTCATTGCATCCACCTCACGGTCAAACAGGATTCCACCCTTATGGAGCAGTCCGATATGGTCACAGATATCCTCAAGCTCACGCATATTATGCGAGGCGATCACCGGCGTCAGCGTGCCGTCCGCAACCTCCTCTGCAAGCAGTCTTTTGACGAACTGCCGCATGACCGGATCCAGACCGTCAAAGGTTTCATCGCACAAAAGATACTTGGGACAGCAGGAAAGTGCCAGCAGCACCGACGCCTGCTTCTGCATACCCTTTGAGAAGGTGGATATCCTGCGGTCCGTTTCAAGATTGAAGATCGAACGCAGATACTCGTATTTTTCATCCGACCAGTTGATATACATCTTTCTGTAGTACCGTGCCATATCCTCAACGGTTCCGTGCGGGAAAAAGAACTGATCGTCAGACAGATAGACGATATCCTGCTTGCGCATCGTATTTTCCCAAACATCCTCACCATCGTAGGTCACGCTGCCCTCATCCGGACGGTAAATGCCTGCCATAATGCGGAGAAGTGTGGATTTTCCGGCGCCGTTTGAGCCGATCAGACCGAAGATCGATCCGTGGCGGATGGTTGCCGAAACCCGGTCTAAGGACCGTACCGAATCAAAGGTTTTGGTCACGTTGCAAATGCAGATCTCTCCTGCAAGCGGCGTATATTGCTCACTCATTTATATCCCCTGTCCTTTCTTCCGTTGGAATCTGATACGTTTCATCAAGCAGAGCCTCAATCTCCTCGCGCCCGACGCCCGCACGCCGTGCAAACGCAAGCTGTACACGAAGCGTCTGCAGCTGACGCGCACGCTCCTCCCTTGCAATCGCACCGATATTGGGCGAAACGAAGTTGCCTCTGCCGGGAAGCGCGTATATGACGTTCTGCCGCTCAAGCTCTGCATACGCCTTCTGTATCGTGTTCGGATTGATGGCAAGATCCGCCGCAAGCTGTCTTACCGACGGAAGATGCTCGTCTGGCTGAAGATACCCCTGTACCGCCAGCGTGCGGATATTGTCGATCAGCTGCTCGTAAATGGGCTTTCTGTCACGCATATCCACTGTGATCACGTCGCGTTCATCTCCTTTACTGCGTATTAACTGTACTATATGTGTTAGTACAGTTAAATTATAGCATATCCTTTCCGGAAAGTCAAGCGGGCGGGATTTGCTTTTTATGAAGATTCTGTAAAGGATTTATGAAGGCGG
>JAGBZV010000173.1 GCA_017628075.1 Clostridia bacterium | reverse complement strand
TCAAGAATGTAAGATGACTTGATTCCACCCCAAAATCCTGCGGATAGGGGGCCGACTGCGTCGCGTCCCTTTTGACCGATAATAGAAAAATGATTCTTTAAGAGGCGTCTCCAAAGATTTTGAGATTCTATTACGGTGCCTTCATAAGGCATTAGCACAAACGAGGAGGTTCTGATCTTTTCTCCGGGCAAGAGAAAAAAGCGGGTATCCTCAATTTTGGTTTTTATGATGATATTATCAGGTGTTCTTTCTAAATAACAATTCCACTGGCCGGTCCAACCAATTGCAAATATATAACCTTTCCCATCTTTATGGACGTTGAAAAACGGTGCATTTTCTTCGCTGGAACGACCGTCCGAGGTTGCATAGAATTTCGTTGAACCGGGGGTACAATGTCCAACAAATCCACATCCCCATTTGAAATCGGCGTTTGTTGTAAACTCAGTGGGACATCCCAAAGAGCCTGTAGGCACATAAACCGTTGTTGCCTCTTCAAACGTTGGCTGCAGAGCTGTTTTGGGAACGGGCTCTTCATGCGGTAACGGTAAAGAAACAGCAGCATCATAAAGTGCGGATATCACTTTGGAGGGCTGATCGGAAGTGTTTTCAAAATGGTTCACCCACTCGTAAGCGTCATCGTGCTTTGTCGCAATATTGGTGATTTTTAGACCGTCCTTCAGCTTGTAAACGGTTGTAAGCGTATTTTGGCTTTCCGTTTGTTCTTTTTCATATTCAAGCTCGGAAAAGGGAATATCATCATATAAAAAGTCAAATAATAGATTGTTCTTTAAAAAATTCATCTTATAGCTCCTCTGACTCAGAATAGTGGGGGATGAATCGGATCGCATTGTTTCGTTCGGCAAGACGCGGAATGCTTGGAAATCCATGCTATACCGATATCGTATGCATTGTTAAAAGCGCGTATGGTTCATCCTTTACAAGGCGGCTGTTCTGCGGTTGGGACTTATGCTTGTGCGGAAATGGACCTATACGCCTCAAAATACCGCTCTCCGAGCTGATAAATTGCACGGCGGCAGAAATGGATATCGTCAACCCAGCCGAACGGATGCGGGAATCCATCCTCCCGATTCGAATCAAGATCGGCAGTTTCTACGAATCTGCTGTAATCGGTATTGCATACATCCTTCAGGGCGGCGATGATCGGTGCGCAGGCTTCCTCGTTTTTGTGCTTCCAATCCGCAACGAAATCTCCGGCAATAAAGGGAAGCGTTGGCACATCGAAGGTCTTGCGCACGCTCGTGATCAGCGCGGTGATGTGCTCGTGATAATATTCGTAGGACATTTGCGTGGCAGCGTCATTCTCTCCCTGATGCCACAGCAGTACCATGAGGCGGTTGTTGGGGTTCAGAGCAAGTGTGGCTTTGATCATTTCCATCATGCGAAGATACAGATCGTCGCACAGCTTCCATCGGTTATCCGAAAAGCCGGTTCCGCCTACTGCGGTGCGGAGGATCAGCAGCTTTCGACCCTCGGTCAGCAGGCCTTGATTGATGTAATTGCGCGCAAAGGACAGAGAAAAATTGCTTTGGATTGCGTTATTTGCCACTTTTTCCTGCGCGATCTGGAAGGTTCCGTCGGCGTTGAAATACCAAACGCGCTCGTCCGGCTGATATGGATCGCATACGTTTCCGAATCCGTATCCTTCACTGTTGGACTGTCCTGCCTGGATGATGATATCAAATGCTTCCTTGGAAAAATCTTTTAACATGAGGTGATCTCCTTTTCGTTATGGAATGAATTGATAACGGTGATTTCGCTTGGTACATGAAGGGTGTTGATCTGCGCTCCGTTATCCCCCTGTGTCATGTCAAGACAAATCATGCCATGTGGTGTTGGAATTTCAACGTGCGCGTGCGCAAGTCCCAGCAAATTCGGTGCAAGCGATATTTTCTTGTATCCCGGTTCTGCAATCTGCAAGCCGGACAGTGCAAGCGGCAAAGCGTACGCCGGTGTTCCGCCCCAGGCGTGGCTGTGATCGAATTGGTATCCCTGCTGCGGGAGAATGAAGCCTTCGACCAATCCCTTTGAACATTCCTTGCATGGAGCGATCCATTTTTCCAAAACAGCCTTGGTATAGGTTTCGTGCAAATCGTTTCTGTATAGTGCATCTAACAGGAAGTGTGTAAAATAGGGCTGGATATCACCGAGTGTAGAATCTGTCATAACCTTATGCAGAATCGATTGGCAGATGCTTTTATCAAAGATGCCAAAGTATGCTGCAAGAATGTTTCCATGCTGACGGTAGTATCGTTTTTCAACGTTCTGTGGCATCAACGTGCCAACGAGGTGCTCGGGCGTAGGCGTGTTCAGTCCTTCAAAGAACAGGCCGCGTTCCGTATCAAAGAGCAGCGAGCAAGCCGCCTTTTGCAGCTGCTGCATTCTCGTTTGATATTGATTTTTCATACCGATTTCATTCAAAACACCGCAAATCCTGACAGCGGTTTTCAATGCGCCGTAGTAATACAGATTCATACAGGTTTGACCGAGCGCCTTGGGCGGATGATGCAGATTGATGCCGTCCGGATAAAGCCAGTCGATAAACATATAATCCGGCGGCGTTTCAATCAGACCGTTGCTGCCAAGATAGGAGTGGAATCTCGTCAGCAGGATATGCAGCGCGTCCTCGCAATCCTCCAACAACGCAGTATCGCCGGTCAGCATATATACGTCCCAAAGCATCTGCACCCATATCAGGGAATAGGTGGTGTGGAACATTCTTCCGTCATGATAACGGAGCAGCTGTGCAGTACGCCGGACGTCAAACGCGGAGAGTGTCTGATCACCGAAGGTGAACTGTGTCATCAGAGATGCAATGTAATAGTCACCGGTGCAAGCCAACGGCTCACAATGTCGAGGGCTGTCCAAATGGAGCGTCTGACGGCAGTACTGCAGTGTATGTGTGCATACATCCACAATCAAATTAAGATCGGAATCAGAGGTAACGGTTCTTGCACGTGTATGTACGGGATAGTGAGAAGCAAGTACTGCGGGACGGATCGTTGCAATGGAATCGCCTTCATTGACGGCCTTTACGATCAGCGCACCGGCAGAATGCATATCAAATCCTCGAAGGTTGGTGTTCTCGGTGAAATAATATTCTTCTGCAGACCCCAGCTCTCCCGTTTCGGAGCCGGTCACCCAGCAGTGCAACAGGCCGGTCGTTTTTACGTCCAAAAGGAAATAACAAGCGTATATTTTATCAAGCTCCAGGACACATTCCACCGTTTCACCTGGAGCGATTGTAATGAGGTTGTTTTTGGGGGCTACGATATGCTCCGTACAAGGCTCGAGCGGAGATGTCAGACAGTGCCAAATGTTGGGAATGATTTGTGCCTTGGTCCATTCGTGCGGCTGCTTGCGTCCGTCATACATGGACGGCTGATATTGCTCCAGATAACGGATATCCCAGGTTTCATCCGTCATAAGGACGGTTTTGGTTCCGTCCCCAAGGGTTACGTGTGCAGTCAGGAAAAATCCGCCGTGTCCGTGAGAGATTTCAAACATACGGCGCGGCTGCATCCGGACCAGCGCGCGGAATGTCAGGGCGCCGGAGGACAGAGTGTCCATATCGGACGGTGTCAGCTCTAACTCTGTCGCGTACTGTTGGGGATATACACGTTCGTTGAACAGAAAATCTCCGCCGATGCTGGAAGGCCCGGTGGCGATATGACGGTCATTGACTTCAAGGATAAACGCAGTATCTGCGGAAAAGCGTAAAGCGACCGAGCGAATCGGAGACTCAAGCCGGAAGTCCTTTGCGATTTCCACAACCGCATAATTGACTTCTTCTTCATATACGGTCAAAGGTGTTTTCTGCAAGTGCGGATATTGATCCTGGGGCAGCCATATCCACTTTTCGATTGGTTCCATTCTCATGATTTATAAACCTCCGCATTCTTAACGTTGCTTATATTGTATCACTACTAAAGCGGTTTGTCAACGGGATGTTGAAATCTTTCTCACAGCAATTTTGTCGTTCGGTGTGGCGGCGTGCCGTCCGTGCAAGCAAAAAATCATCTTGACATCATGGATGCAATATGTTACAATAATATAAAGCACAACCGAAGCGGCGGCGATTTTGCTTCGCAAAACCAGTCCCAATTCCGCAAAGAAAGGAAGCTTTCGCAGAGCGAAAGCTATAGATAAGTATGGAAACAAAAAAAGTGATGCTGATCGCGTTTTACAATCCCAAGGCGTTGGGTGTCAGATATCTTGAAACTGCGCTTCGGCGTGCGGAGTATGCCGTTCGGACCGTATTTCTCAAGGACTTTAACAGTGTACGGCCCAAGAAGGCGACGGCGCGTGAGCTGGAGCTGCTGCGGGACGATATCCAAAGGCAGGCCCCCATGCTGATCGCCTTGTCCGTCATGAGCTCCATGTATCTGGAGGTCGTTGACGAGGTTATCGACATGATCCGTGGGAATTTCGATATTCCGGTGGTGTGCGGCGGTGCATTTGCGACTCTGTCCCCCGAATATTTTTTGGATCGCGGCGTGCAGTTTGTGATCCGCAGCGACGGTGAACGAGCGATCGTGCGTCTTGCCGATGCGCTGAGCCACCGTACGGCGTATGCAGATATTCCCTCCCTGTGCTATAAAACGGGGGAGGAAATCCATAAAAATGCAATTTCCGACATCCCGCAGAACATCGATGAATACGGTATGCCAACGGTCAACTGTCCCAATAGCTGCTTTATTGATTCCGATGTGCTGACCGAGGGCGATCCGCAGCGGAACACCCTCAGCTATGAGGTCATTGCATCGCGCGGATGCCCCTTTAACTGCTCGTATTGCAGCTGCTCCAATCTTCGGCGGCTGCTGCCGGATGGAGTCAAGGGTGTACGCACAAGGTCCGTGCAGAGCGTGATCGACGAGCTGATCGAGGCGAAGAAGCACTGTAAAAAGATCGTGTTCGTTCATTTTTATGATGAGATCTTCCCAAATCTTCCCGGCTGGGCGGACGAGTTCATCGTCCAGTATAAAAAGCATATCAACCTTCCGTTTACCATCTGGTCGCATCCCAAAATGGTCGATCCTGACGTTCTGAAAAAGCTTGTGAGCGTTGGCTTGTGTGAGGTCATCATGGGAATTCAGTCCGGCTCCGAGCACATTCTCCACGACGTATTTCACAGGTACGAAACACAGGAGGATATCGTTCGTGCAACGAAGATCATCCGGGAATCGGGCGTATTTTGGTGCAGCTATGATTTTATGCTCGGACATCCCTTTGAGAGCCTTGACGACCTCAAGGAAAGCTATTATCTGACGAAGCGGCTTCACGGCCCGCTTGAGCTGCAGCTCCACGGCTTGAACTTCCTGCCGAAAACGGACATTGTGCAGATGGCCATTGACGCAGGCTACTATACGGAGGAGGAAATGGATGCGATCATGTATGCACCCATGCATGAGCAATTTGATGCGTATTGGCAAAGACAAAACAGACAAGAGCGCGATCTGTGGTACAAGATGATCTATTGCCTGCAGTTTGCACGGCTGCGCAGCAAGGTGGAATCCTTTGAATCCGATCCGCTGAAGCATGAGGCGGAGATCCGTGCGATGTACGACAAGGCAAAGAAAATGGCGCGCCTCAGATATCTGTATAAAAAAGCGCGCATTGTTTTGAAGCGCTTGAAGCTGACCGTAACGTAATCGCTGCATCCCGTTTCCGTTTGGGCCGATCCGTTTCGGCGTGTGCGGAGGAGGACGGGGAGCGTTGTATGAGGACCGATTTCTGCCAAGCGTATAGGAAAGGAGCAGCGCTGCACGGACTGTGCAGCCATGGAGAACAAAATGGAGCAATTACACAATCAAACGGATGCGGTCGTTGTGACCGAGTGCACGAATGGCGACGTGTATGATTATATCGTGGATATTCCAGCAGGACGTGAGGTGACGGTCCTGCAGCTTTCGGACCTTCAGCTGATGTCGATGGACGGTGTACGCAACGAAACGCGATATCAGCAGATATTTGCGGCGTTCTACGGGGACAACGTGCATGACCAATACACACAGGTGTGGCGCTACGTGGATGAGGCGATCGAGAGGACAAAACCGGCGCTGATCGTTCTGGCAGGCGACTTGATTTACGGACAGACCGACGACGGGGGTGCGCTTTGGCTTGAGGTATGCGAGCAGATGGATTCCTATGGGATCCCGTGGTTTGTTGTCTTCGGCAATCATGATAATGAAAGCGGCAAGGGTGTGCTTTGGCAGATCGAGCAGGTGCGTGCATCAAAATACGGCGTTTTGAAGCGGGGCTCTGTGACGGGCAATTCCAACTATTCCGTTGGACTTCGGCAGGACGGAAAATTTATCTATACCCTGTATATGGTAGATACCAACGGCTGCCGTGTATATCCGGAAAATCCAGGTGAGGGCATGATGCCGGATAATCCTGATATTGCACTTATTATGCAGAAAAAGGGCATTTGCGACGATCAGATTGCGTGGCTTTGCGACACCGCAAATGCAATTTCGGAAAAGCATGGGGAGATTCCTGCGGCAGCATTCATGCATATTGCACTCTCAGAGGCGGTTGCTGCTGTTCGGGAGCAGTATCCGAGCATACCCGAGCGGTATTTGCGTCCCGGCCTGTATGGAGAACGGTTTGATGCGGATTTGCCCGGAGATAGCGGTTGCTCCTATGAGGGATACACCGGATTGGATACGGAGGGACGCTTTTGGGCATTTGCGAAGGAGCACGGTGTAAAGGGCCTGTTTTTTGCACATGCGCATATAATCGCATCGAGCATCGTGTACGACGGAATACGTTTGACATACGGTCTCAAAAGCTCGACACACGATTATCACCATCCGGAGATGCTTGGAGCGCTTGCCATCACGTTCGGTGAGGGCGGCGCGCTGTCGGTGGACTACAACTATACGGAGCTTCCGTATCAGACGGAATTGACCAAAACTGAAAAATAACGAAAGCGGCGAAAACGCGGAATAAGAATTTTCGCCGCTTTCTTGACATTTATGGTGCTTTGTGCTATAATGATATCAAGAAAGAATGCCCGGGAGGCTATTTTATAAAAACGAAAGGATACGCACACAAGGAATCGTTGGCTTGCGCAGATGGATATCCGGAACGAATTGTGACCGTCTGCGGAAGGCCCGGGGGTTGTGTGCAAGGGGTCAGGATTATGAAAAAAGTAAAAACAGTCATTTTGGCAGGTCAATCCAATGCTGTCGGCGTTGGTTGGTGTAAATATTTGCCCAAGTCCTATGACGCCGCGGAGATTGCGCGCTTTAAGGACGGATACGAAAACGTATTGATCAATTATCATTCCCACGATTTTCGCAGTGACGGATTTGTCCCTACGCGCGTGAACTGTACGCAGAAGGATTGGGATACGCTCGGTCCGGAGGTCGGCATTGCGCAGCGCTGGACGGAGCTGTATCCCGATGAGCCCCTTTACATCGTAAAATGTGCAGTAGGCGGAACCAATATGTATTTTGACTGGCTTTCTCCGTCTGAGTGGGCAAATCTTCCTGCGACTCCGGAGAATGCAAACGTCGGTTGGCTCTATAAGCATTTTGTCACCTTGATGGATGAAAGCATTGCGATCCTCGCTGAGCAGGGCTGTGAGCCTGACGTTATCGGCTTCTTCTGGATGCAGGGCGAAAGCGATGCCTTTCTTGAGGAGCAGCATCTCAACTACGAGCGCAGATACAAGGCGATGCTCGATGATATCCGTGCTGCCTACGGAAAGTACATGGAGCATTGCAGATTTGTCGATGCAGGAATCTCTGACTCTGTGCTTTGGAAGTTCTACGCAGAGGTCAACGAGGTCAAGCGTGCTATGGCAGAGAAGACGCCGAGCTTTGTTTACATTGATACTATCGCCGCAGGTCTGACGACGCTCAATGAGCCCGAGGATGCTCCCGACATCGCACATTACGATTGCGAGAGCACCGTGAAGCTGGGACGTCTGTTTGTCGATGCACTGTAAGCATCTGTTTGCTATATAAAAAATCCTTGCCGTAGGCTTTGGGTTCTAAAGGACAGTTTTTGTAACACTATATCAGAAAGAAAAACAACTACAGCCAGAGGCTCCCTTGTGTAAAGGGAGCTGTCAGCGAAGCTGACTGAGGGATTGTTTTGGGTCAAATCTAACTTTTACAATCCCTCCGTCACGGCGTTGCCGT
>JAGBZV010000172.1 GCA_017628075.1 Clostridia bacterium | reverse complement strand
GAATGGGCGTGATGGACGTTGCAATGAAAAGCGGCTTTTCCGATGCTTCGCATTTTATCGCGGCATTCCACCAACGATTTGGTGTCACGCCGAACCAGTACAGATTGCGAATGACCGATGCCAAACTGACAAAGGGGAATGCTTGGCTTAAAAGTGAATGATCCATAGATTCATGCCCATGGCCGGGCAACGAGGAAAAGCATAGCACAACAGGACCGCTGCGGCGGTCCTGTTGTGCTGTAAATATGAGGTTTTTATGCGGTCAGATGCAGGTGAGACCGGTCATCCCGGCCAGCCGATTTTGCATGGCTTGCATATATTCGTCGCTTTGCGGAGCATCTGCAAATGCGTGATACGTTTCTTGCGCGGCGTGATATTTTGATTCGGCCAGATGGTTGTATTTCAAAAGCTCAACCTCTTTGACGGCAGGTCCCATCGTTTTGAGTATCTCTGCAAATCCGCAGATGTCCTCCTCTGCATCGTTGATGCCGGGGATGACGGGGATTCGGATGGTGATATGCGTGTCCTTGTGCGACAGCCGACGGATGTTTTCGATGATCCGTTGATTGTCCTGTCCGGTATATGTACGGTGCTTTTCCGGATCCGGAATCTTCAGATCCGCAAAGAACAGGTCTATATAGGGGATTGTTGCTTCGATATGCTCCCAAGGAACGGCAAATGCGCTTTCAATGGCACAGCTGACGCCTGCCTCCCGGCATCGCCGGGCGATTTCTCCTACGAACGTGGGATATAAAAGACATTCTCCGCCCGAGAACGTGACACCGCCGCCTGTGGCGCGATAATAGTGCGCATCGCGCATGATCGTATCAAATACTTCGTCTGCAGTTTTTTCCTCGCCGCAGCGCTGGATCGCCTGCGCCGTACAGACGTCTGCACAGGCGCCGCAGACAGAGCAGCTCTCGCGGCGGTAGTGCGGACCGTTTTCATCGAGCGTGCGGTGCGCAGGACAACGTTCTGTGCAGGCACCGCATCCGATGCATTTCTGCGGAAGGAGCAGCATCTGCGGACGTGCGTCCCATGTTTCCGGGTTGTGGCACCATTGACAGCGAAGCGGACAGCCTTTCAGATACACGACCGTCCGGACACCGGGGCCGTCATGCAGGGAGCACCTTGCGATATTTGTGACGGGAGCGGTTACAGACATGCGTGCTTCGTCCTTCCAATGATGTGATCCTGCAGTTGGGGTGACAACAGATTGAATTTCTGAGAGAAGCCGGATACGCGAACGGCAAGGTTGTTGTACTTTTCCGGGTGCTTTTGTGCATTGATCAATGTTTGGGCGTCGATGGTATTGAACTGGACGTTCTCAAGTCCGCACGCACTGCTTGCGAAGAAGATCTCCGTCAGCACGGGGAGGTTCCGGTCGGTAAACAGCTTGGGATCGACCTCCACGATGGCAGAGGTCGTGCCGGGCGTCCGCTGCGTGGGCATCTTGGCAATGGAGTTGAGCAAGGCAGTCAGACCGCTGAAATCACGTCCCTGCATCGGAGATAAGCTATAGGCGATGATTTCGCCGCGGCGGCGGCCGTCGGGGGATGCTGCACTTTCTCTGCCGTGATCCACCATCCACAAAAACGTAAAGGGCTGTGCATGGAACGAAAGGCCGTATGTTTCGGAAAGGGTATCAAGACAGTCGCAGCAGTCGTTGATAATCATTGCAGCAAGGCTATCGACGCTGTCAATGTCGTTTCCGAATTTTGCTGCACGGTTGATGAATTCCTGGCGCACCGTTTCGTCCGGGAAGTTTTCGTCCAGGATAGTCTTGATCTCTCCGAGAGAATAGAACTGCCTGTTATATACGAACTCGCGGATAACCTCAAGAGAGTCTGCAAGATTTGGAATACCACCGAGCATGATTTGATAATAATCGTACAGAGCACCACCGTCATTGAAGTCGCGTCCGGACTCCAGACAGCCCTCGGTCAGAAGTGACTTGACGGGCTTGGGAGAGTTCGTGACGGAGCACGTACGCCATTTTTTGACCTTTGCGCAGGTCAGATCGAGGATGTGGAACATCTGCGCACGAACGGCATCGTAGAACTGCTCAAACGTGACGAAGCTGCTGAGTGCACCGGTTTCTATTCCGGGGCAGAAGCTTGGGTACATCATGCTATGGCCGTTGCCGAGGACGTATTCCAACGCCTTGAGGAGATTGGTTTCGCCCGTGACTGCATGCGGGTTGGATTTTCCGGGGATGACGGTTTCCACACAGCCGATTTGCGTATAGCCGCACGCATCCTTATGCGGAATGCCCTTGCTTTCCAGCGCGGGAATCATAACGTCGTCATTGAAAAAGAAGGGAACACCCTTGCCGACGTGTCCGACGACCTCAAGCGCGCGGGTGATGAAGGCGTGGTCTGTTTTCTGAGAATAACGGACGGACAAGCAGCGGATAAAGTCCAGCTTTTCCGTTGCATCGAGCATCATGTAAGAAAGGTCGTTGACCTGGTCGGTGCCGTCGGGTGCCGTGCCGCCGACACAGGATTGCTGAACGTCGTATGAGCGGTACAGCTTCAGCCACAGGCAGCAGATGATCTCGAACGCCTCGTCCTTCGTCAGAATTCCGGCGTCGAGGTCTGCCTTGTAATACGGATAGAGGATCTGGTCAAGACGGCCGAGAGAATTGGCATTGATATAATCCTCCCACGTGTTGACAATATGTGCAAACAGGAGGGACTGTACGGCTTCACGGAAGGAGCGTGCGGGCTCGGCAGGAATTCGACTGCACGTTTCGATGATGAAATCCAGATCCTCCCGCTGATATGCAGGATCGCCGATGTCACGCAGCCGGCGCGCTTCCTGCGCATACTTCTGTCCTATACCGCACGCGGCACGGCAGACCTGCTTGATTGCGGTGTACATATCGTTTTGACCGTTTTTTGCTTCATACTTTTCGGCTTTGGCAAGAAGACCGGAGAAGCCGTGGCGGAGTACGGATTCAAATCCGAGCACCGTGTGATTGGAGTCGATGCAGCGGCCGATGGATGCCCATTCTATCTCGGAATCCTTGTCTGCCTGGGTATATTCCGGCATCAAAATGGGGTTACCCTCTACGGGGTGACGCTTTAAATCGAAAAATGCTTCCATTTCTTCCGCGGAAATACCGTTAGAGGCAAGGATCGTACGGCTTTCCGGCGTGTCATCTATCGGACAAAAGGATTCATCAGCGCTCAGATCGGCAAAATTGAAGCCGACGATCAGTTCGCCAGGAATAATGACGGGGTGGAATTTCTCGCAGATATTTGCGATACCAGCTCCTGTTACGAGCGTATTGGAGGCGTGTTTACGGAGCAGCTCGGCGCGTCCGAGTCCGGTGTATACCGCGTGCTGGGCGCAGTAGCGCTATTCCCACGGGTTGTCCTCCATCATGATATGGCGAAGGGATTTGCAGCGTTCCGATAATTGGTACATAGATTCGTATCTCCTTTCATTGGATGCGGATCTTGCAGAGGTGCTGTTGAGAAATTCTCTTGGGTAACAGCCGAATTCTGCAACAAAAGCTTTGTTGAAGCCGTTGAGTGTTTCATAACCGTATGTGTATGCGGTATCAGTAATGGACTTTCCGGACAGGATGTCATACACGGCATACTGCATCCGATAGTGGCGGATATAGTGTACGAAGGAGCGCTTTGTGTACTTGTGAAATTTTTCGCAGAAATACCACTTGGAATAGCCGAACCGATGTGCGACCTCGCCAAGTTCCAAATTGGTATGAAGGTTCTCATGAATATATTTCAGTATCTCGTACACAAAGGACACCCCCTGTCCCAATCATAATTATAGCAGAGAATGGTAAGAAAATCTACTCCAAAATTGCGTTTTTTCGCTTTTCGCCTTTATTTATATCACCGATTATAACATAACCTATGCCAAAAGTCAAGGGGGCTTCGGCAGGTTGTGGCACTGTGGCAGACGGAGATAGGGTATATCTGCGGGAAAATGCACTCGGGACTGATGTAGAGCGCGGCAGACAGAGCATTCGTATGCCGGATTCGTGTCTGCCGTGCGGCTTGGCGGGGTGCGGATTACGCCGTGTGTTCCGCAAAGTACCGTGCTGCTTCAAGACCTGCAGCCGATCCGATATGCGGCGGCTCCATGCCTTCAAATTCCACGGAAACGTATCCGGAATATCCGGATGCAGAAATGGCGCGGACGATTTTTTTTGTGTCCAAATCTCCCTGGCCGAGAATGGCACCGCGCAGCATGGATATGCCTGAAACGCTGGAAAACCAGCATCCGCTGTCACAGCGGAAAAGACCGCCGATGCCCGGCAGGGCATCCGCTGAACGGACGTAAAAATCCTTGAGATGAATCATTGCGGCGTACGGCAGGCACTTTATGACTGCTGCCGTGCAGTCCTCGTCCATACAGGCGAAATTTCCGGTATCGACGACCATGCGGAAGCTTGGACTGCCGACCGCCTCAATTAGACGGATGACTCTGTCGGACCCGTTGACGAAAAATCCGTGGTTTTCCACGAGCGTCGTGATGCCGCGCGCCGCTGCGTAGTCGCACAGAGTGCGGCAGGCCTCG
>JAGBZV010000171.1 GCA_017628075.1 Clostridia bacterium | reverse complement strand
GGCATTTTCATGCGAAAATCACATGAAAACCGGGAAATTCAGATCACCTTGTGACCTCTGGCTGTGGCAGGTTTTCAACTTGCCACAGCCCCTTTTGTTTTGCTTGACAGAGAGGGCTCCCAGCGCATACAATGGAAGGGAGTGCGGTGGCAGGAGACCTTGACCGGATCCTGCCGCAGCAATCAATGAGAGGGGGCTTTTTCGGAATGCTTGCAATCAAGCCATACCGCCGTGCACACGCGGTAGAATATGCGCGTAGGTGGGCACTTTCGCGCAATGCGCTGTTCACTGCGTTTGATGCGCTCGGCGGGGACTGTACCAACTTCGTTTCGCAGTGTCTGTTTGCCGGATGCTGTGTGATGAACGGAACACCAACCTTTGGTTGGTATTACCGTGCACCGGGTGATTATGCGCCTGCCTGGACGGGCGTGGTATATCTGCATCAGTTTCTGACGACGAATATGGATGTAGGACCGGTCGGTATTGAGATTCCGCCGGAGTCGGCCGAGATGGGCGATGTCATTCAGCTTGCGCGTGCTGACGGTACGTATTATCATTCACTTCTCGTTTCGGGAATGCGTGACGGTATACCGCTCGTCTGCGCACACGACAACGATGCACTTGACCGTCCGCTTGACTCCTATACCTACGATACTGCACGTGCCATTCATATCACAGGGGTTCGTGTGAGGATTCCGGGCGGCGCTTGCTGTTATCAGGGAATGCTGTCCGGCACGTCGATCTTTCCGGATGCGGACTCGGCGGCGATGCTGTCCTGCACGGGTGTGGGAGCAGATCCTGCCGACGACGAGCCGTCTGATCCGGAGGCTTCGGATGAGGAAGTCGTACAGACACAGGATGTGCCGCGCGACGAATTGCCGCCGGACTTTGCTTTGCCGCAGCGCACGGAAACGGATGAGCTGCGTGCCGCGCCCGGATCATAGGCGGCCCGGGAGGACTTACGGCGCTCCCAGGATCAGCGGTGCAAGCTGAATACCGAGATGGTACGCTGCGGAGCGCGCTTCCTCAACGCTGTTTGCCGCAGCACCGATCTCAAGCAGGAGAGAGCCGGGGGCGTATTGCGCGTTGAAGGTTGCCTGCCGCAGGTTGATCGGTCTTGCAAGACCGGGGGTGTTGGTGTTCATTCTGCTTTGCAGATGAACGGCAACGGTCAGATTTCCACGCCATCCGGGATGATAGGCGCCGCCCTCGTCTGTTCCGACGACCAGCATGACCTGTGCACAGACCTCACCGCCAATCTCCGTTATCGGACGGAGCACCGTGCCATCACCGTCGGACAGCGCGTCGCGATGAACGTCAAAGACGTATCGGATGCTGGGATACTTTTGGAGCATTTCCTTGATATATGCTGCAGAATTCGCATAGGAATCGGAGTAGGAGTCCGCATCGAACATCGTCTGGCAATGGATGACGCCGATTCCTGCATTGCGGAGCGTTTCCGTGAGCACTGCGCCAACGGACACGACGTTTTTATCCGTATCCTGGGAGCGGTAGGAATATCCTGCCTCCACGGACTGTGCACCGTCCGGCGCATAGGACTCCGTCCCATGGGTGTGAAGAATCAGAACGAGCGGCTGTACCGCGGCTTCTCCCATTGAGGACGTCGGAATATCGGGCGGAGCAATGGGGTAAGGGCGCTCAAGATACGTATCGGCGGACAGCACGTAGGAGGTTTGATTGGAAAAGAGGACCCCCTTGTTTTCCGAGGTGAAGAGGTGCCTTTGAGAAAGGTCTACGGTGCGCAGAGGGGTATGTCCTGCCGGCGGCGTTTCTGGGCCGTCCTGCGCCGGAGGTATGGGTGCAGTATCGGGAGGAGAAAGCTGTGGTGGGACGGGGGCGCTTTGCTCCGGCAGCGGCGGCACTTGATCCGGAGGAGCATCGCTCACATCTCCGCCCTGCGGGAGCGTGACGGTCAGCTCCTCCTTCTCGGTCAGGTCAAAAAACGCATCGGCCGTCCCACCGGTGCAATAAAAGGACAGGCTGAGCAGAGCCGGTGCGGCTGCGCGCCGCCGGTAGAGAGAGGTCGGCGTCAGTGAATGTGCAAGCGCGGCGCGCATTGTCGCATCTGCTTGCGGAAGCATGGTGCCAAGACGCAGCACGGACAGCAAGAGCAGCAGGGATGCGCCGCATCCCAGTACGAAATGGAGAAGAAAGCATCGGTAGTACCAGAGCAGGGCACGGCGTGTGCCTGTCCGGCGCGGAGGTTTGTTTGTGTACATATCATTTGACAGCCGTCGATGTGCGGCGTCCTTTCGTGTGGATTGCCCTGCCAAAGAGCAGATGGGCTCGTACTGAAAGGATATGCACGGAAAGCCCGGATTAGAACCGCTTTTGAAAATTGGCTCCGATACGGGCTGTATATTCGATTCCGTTATGGTGCGATGTGGGATGCGCAGGCTTCTGCAAAGTCTTCTCCTGTGGCAAGCGTGTTGATCGTGTGGGCAATGAGTTGGGCAAAGGCTGCTACAGAAAGATCCGCATCCTTGGGGGAAACGTAACCGGCGTCGGCATCGGTGAGCACGCGATGCAGCGCGGTGTGCACGGCACGGTCGGAGGGGGCCTCTGTCGGAAGAATACCTGCATCCTCAAGCGCGCGGCAAATGAGCGTGGAAGCCGCGATCATTGTGGGGACACCGACGGTCATCACGGGCACACCGAGCGTTTGCTTATCCAGCGGCATCCGGCGGTTGCCAATGCCGCCGCCCGGATGGATCCCGGTGGTTGAGATCTGCACGGTGGACGACAGCGTTCCAAGCTCGGATGCGGCGAGTGCATCGATGAGAATGACGAGATCGGGGGAAGCTGTACGGACGGCGCCGCGAACGAGCTCCAGCGTTTCGATGCCGGTCTGACCGATGACAAGCGGCGTTATGGCACACAAGCGATGTGCGGATTCGGACAGCGGCCGTGTCTGGCCGGGGAGAACGGTGTCAGAGAGGTGCCGTGTGACGTTCAGAGATCCGACGCACATCGGTCCGAGCGCATCGGGCGTTAAGGACGGATTTCCAAGACCTACCGCAAGCAGCGTCTTCGAACGGAAGGGACCGTTGATCGGGGCCGTATCGTTGACACCGGTCGTTTCGGCATCATCGGAGATTGGGGCAGGTGGGAGATCGGTTACGGCGCTGCCTCTGATGGCATCCTCTGTGGAAAGGAATGGCTCTCCCTCTGCCGCGACGCGCTGTCCGTCTGCGGACGAAGCCTTGATGACTGCGAATGGGGCGTTGTACAAATGTCCGTCCTGATCCCATTCAGGTGAAATCGGACGGCGCAGAATGGCCTCCTCACCCGGTGAAGCGAGGGTTGTCTGCGGAATGTGCACGCACGGGCCCTCCCCGGCGGGGACACGGAAATCGGCACACAGGATCCGGGCTGCTTCTGCCATGATGGTGAGAAGTGCATTTGCGGCGTTGCGGCGGAGGGTAGGCGTATGAAGATGATGCGGGCCGGTGTGCAGCGTAAAGTACGTGCCGATGCTTTTGCCGATCACGGCAGAAGCCTCCTCCGAGGCAACGGTGAGCCGTTCGCAGCGCAGACCGTGAAGGTTCATTTCGCTGTACAGAAAGCCGCTGTCGTGCAGAGGGTTTCCGGTCGGGTGGAGCGGACTCTCCTTTTTGCCGTTTGCCGCAGCAAACAGCTCGGACGCCATATCGGTACGCACAAAGGATTTGTATAGGGAATGATTCTGCATAGTATTACCGTAGCCCACGCAAACACGAGGGC
>JAGBZV010000170.1 GCA_017628075.1 Clostridia bacterium | reverse complement strand
GATGAGCATCATCTGTATCGGAGCGGTGTTTTTGATATATCGCTTCTCATAACAAGGAATCGTATTTGAAAATTTGGTCGATTGCACGGTAAGAAATTCGAAAAAAATACTTGACAATCGATTCTGTTTGTGCTATAATATTCGATAACGAAAGAAAATGGCTATGACGAAGACGGATCCGTTTTGCTTCTTCACAGAGAGTCGTGGAGTGGTGGAATCCCGATAAGACGCGACGGTCAATCCCATCACTTCCGAGCCGGAGATTTGAAAGAGCAGTATCAGACGGCTTGAGTAGGATCTTCCGTAATTGCTGCGTAATGGCATAGGACTTGACTGAGTCCGAGAGCGGCACGGTTTCCGTGCAATTTGAGTGGTACCGCGGGTATGAGTTTGTCAGACCCGTCTCAAAGTGATTTGAGGCGGGTCTGTTTTTCTATTTATCAGAACAAAGCCACATACAGCTATGGCACAGAAATTTACAGCAAAGGAGCACGTTCACATGAATACGAACACAACACAAAAGCAGCTTTCCGATATCGCCTCCCGTATCAAGGAGATGCGCGAGATTATGGGCTGGACTTGTGAGGATATGGCAGAGAAAGCGGAGGTTTCGGTTTCCGATTATCGGTTGTACGAGCAGGCTGCTGCCGACATTCCGTTCTCCTTTTTACATAAATGCTCACTTGCATTCGGCGTAGAAATGACGGAGCTGTTAGAGGGACGGGGCGCCAATCTGTCCGGATATACGGTAACCAGATGCGGAAAAGGCCAGGAAACGGCACGCGAGGACGGCATCGAGATCAGCCATCTTGCGCCGAAATTCCGCGATGCCATCGCGCAGCCGTACTATGTTCGCTACGAATATTCCGCAGCACAGCAGAATAAGCCCATTCATCTTGCAACGCACTCCGGACAGGAATTTGACTACGTGCTCTCCGGCTCGCTGAAGGTACAAATCGGTGACCACACGGAGATCCTTCACGAGGGCGACTCAATCTATTACGACTCCTCCAGACCGCACGGCATGATTGCGGTGGACGGTGCTGACTGTGTATTCTGTGCGGTCGTTTTGCCTGGTGAAAAAACGCATGAGGTTGACGTGCGCCGCAGCATCGTGACCGCAAAGAGATCTCAGCCACTCATGTGCGAGGAGTTCATTCATCTGACCGAGGATGAGAACGGTGCTCTTACCGACATTCGTTTTGAGAATACAGACCGCTTTAATTTCGGATTTGATATCGTTGACCGTATTGCTGATGCATATCCGGAAAAGCTTGCTATGATTCACGTAGATGCCCGTGATACGGAACGCCGCTTTACCTTCAAGGACATCAAGCGTGCGTCCAATCAATGTGCCAACTACTTCGCCTCCATGGGGATCAAGAAGGGTGACCGCGTACTGCTGGTGCTCAAGCGCCATTATCCGTTCTGGTTTGCTATGGTGGCATTGCATAAGCTCGGTGCAGTCGCAATTCCTGCTACCAATCAGCTCAAGGAGCATGACTTTGAGTATCGCTTCAACGCTGCGGGCGTTTCCGCGATAATTTGTACGGGCGACGGCGATACGGCGGAGATTGCACAGGCGGCTGCGGAAAAGTGCCCGCAAGTAAAAAATCTCATCATGGTCAGCGAGCAAAGAACGAAGGAAGGCTGGCATGATTTCTATTCTGAATATCAGCGTTTTTCCTCGCATTTCGTAAGAGAAGCAGATTGCTCTTGCGGTGATGACACTGCGCTGATGTTCTTTACATCCGGAACTACCGGAAACCCCAAGATGGCAGCCCACAAGCACACGTACGCACTCGGCCATTTCGTAACGGCCAAGTATTGGCATTGCTGTGAGCGCGACGGTCTGCATCTCACCATTTCCGATACCGGCTGGGGTAAGTCCCTTTGGGGTAAGCTTTACGGACAATGGATGTGCGAGGGCGCGGTATTCGTCTACGATTTTGATCGCTTTGATGCGGCAAAGATCATGCCCATGTTTGCCAAATATCATATTACGACCTTCTGCGCACCGCCTACGATGCTTCGCATGCTTGTCAAGGAGGATCTGACCAAGTACGACCTTAGCTCTATCCGCCACATGACAACGGCCGGCGAGGCGCTGAATCCCGAGGTTTATCATCAGTTCAAGGCTGCTACTGGCCTTGAAATCATGGAGGGCTTCGGTCAGACCGAAACAACGCTGATTATCGCGAATCTTCTCGGCACGCGTCCGAAGATCGGCTCCATGGGTCTTGCATCTCCGCAATTTGACGTGGATATCGTTGACCCCGACGGCAATTCGCTGCCTGCAGGTGAGGTTGGTGAGATCGTCATTCATACGGATAAGCACGTGCCTGTCGGTCTTTTCAACGAGTATTATCGTGATTCTGAGAAGACGAAAGAGGCTTGGTATGACGGAATGTATCATACGGGTGATACGGCTTGGCGTGATGAGGACGGTTACTTCTGGTACGTGTCCAGAATCGATGACGTGATTAAATCCTCCGGCTATCGCATCGGTCCGTTTGAGATTGAGTCTGTGATCATGGAGCTGCCGTACGTCCTTGAGTGCGGTGTATCTGCCGTTCCCGATGATGTGCGCGGTCAGGTCGTCAAGGCCAGCATCGTTTTGACGAAGGGAACAGAGGGGACGGATGCACTCAAGAAGGAAATTCAGGAGTACGTCAAGTCCCATACGGCACCGTATAAATACCCGCGTGTCATCGTATTCCGCGAGGAGCTGCCAAAGACGATTTCGGGCAAGATCCAGAGAAATAAATTATAAAATTAGCATTTATATATTGACAAATCCCTACAAAGTATGATATAATATATAACATATAAAGGCGCTGACAGAGAGGATATCTGAACGGATTTCGGCACAGAGAAGGCGGCACGGCGTATGCCGTGGTGGAAGCCGCTGCGAAAATTCAGGTATCAGTAGCTCCCGAGCCGGCAGGAAGAACGAGCACGCGTATAAACATACGATGCTCCAGTAGAATCTGCCCGTGATTGCTGCGTAAATGCATACGGCTTATATGAGCCTGAGGGGTACGGTGGGTAACTGCCGTACAATTTGAGTGGTACCGCGGGATATCCGCTTCAACAGTGAAGTGTTTGATAGCTCGTCTCAAAGAAATCATATCTTTGAGGCGGGCTATTTTTGGTTTTATACAACGGGCCCGCCAACACCCAAAACAGAAAGGAAGTCTATGCCGCTTGCGGCGTGACGAATGAAATGATGCAAACCGCTACAGGACTTGAATTCAAAATACTGGAAATGGCACAGCGTATCCATACGCTGCGCGAGATCGTCGGTCTGACAACAGCGGAGATGGCTGCGAAAACCGGTATTCCGGAGGCTGAATACATTGCGTGTGAGGCCGGCCGCTCTGATTTGAACTTTGCTTTTCTTTATCGCTGTGCGATGGCACTTTCCGTTGACGTCACCGATATCATTGAGGGTACCAGCCCTCGTCTTGCCGGCTATACGGTTACCCGGTGCGGAGAAGGCCAGCAGATACAGAAGGCACACGGAATGACTTATTATAATTTGGCATCCGCCTTCAAGAACAGAATCGCAGAGCCTCTGTACGTCGTTTCCGATTACGACGAGGCTGCACAGGATGCTGACATTGAGCTGACTTCACACGAGGGACAGGAGTGCGATATTGTCATCAGCGGCGCATTGAAGGTCCAGATCGGTGATCACTTTGAGATCCTTCACGCAGGCGACTCTATCTACTACGACTCCTCGAAGCCGCACGGTATGATCGCAGTTGAGGGGCAGGATTGCGTATTCTATGCGATCGTTCTCAACCCGGCAAGCGAGCCGCTTCCCGTGGCGGGCTTTGCACACGGAACCGCGACGCGCGCCGTATCCGCAGGAGCTGCATCCCGCAAGAAGACGGACATCGCCGGCCGCGTTTGGCAGGATTTCGTCATTCCTACCGAAAATGAAAACGGTACGATCACTGCGATCTCCTTCAAAAACGAGGATAAATTCAATCTTGCATTCGACGTCGTTGACCGTCTGGGCAGGGAAAAGCCTGATAAGGTTGCGATGCTCCATATATCCAAGGACAAAACCGAGCGTACGTTCACGTTTGCTGATATGAAGCGTGCCTCCTCGCAGACTGCCAACTATTTCAAATCTCTCGGCATTAAGCGCGACGACCGCGTTATGCTGATTCTGAAGCGTCACTACCAGTTCTGGTTTGCAATGCTTGCGCTGCATAAGCTCGGTGCTGTTGCCATTCCCGCAACCAATCAGCTCAAGGAGCACGATATTACATACAGGTGCAACAAGGCCGGAATCAAGATGATCGTTTCCACCGCCGATGACGGTGTTCCGGAGCAGATCGAGCTTGCATTGCCGCACGCGCCTACCGTTGAGCACAAGATTCTCGTTGGAGGCGTACGTGACGGATGGCGTAATTTCGATGAGGAATATGCGCTGTATACCGGTAAGTTTGATCGTTCTGAGGATGCTCCGTGCGGCGATGATTTGATGCTGATGTATTTTACGTCCGGCACAACGGGAAATCCAAAGATTGCAATGCACTCCTTCAAATATCCGCTTGGCCACTTTATTACTGCGAGATATTGGCACTGTGTCAATCCCGAGGGGCTGCACCTCTCTATCTCTGATACGGGATGGGCAAAGGCCGCATGGGGTAAGATTTACGGACAGTGGCTGTGTGAGGCGGGACTGTTCGTCTATGACTTCGACAGATTTGACGCCTCTGACATTCTTCCGATGTTTGCTAAATACGGAATTACGACGTTCTGTGCACCGCCCACAATGCTCCGCATGATGATCAAGCAGGATCTTTCCGGCTACGATCTTTCTACCGTTGAGCACATGACGACGGCAGGCGAGGCACTGAACCCTGAGGTGTTCCGCCAGTTTGAGGCGGCTACCGGTCTTCAGATTATGGAAGGCTTCGGTCAGACGGAAACCACAGTGGCTCTTGCGAATCTGATAGGAACGCAGACCAAGGTCGGTTCTATGGGTAAGCCCGTGCCGCTGTACGATATTCATCTGCTTGATGCAGACGGCAACGACGTTGACGATGGCGAGGTCGGTGAAATCTGTATCCGCGTTGCGGATGGCGCCCCCTGTGGCTTGTTCCGCGGCTACTTTGATGATGAAGAAAAGACCGCTGAGGTTTGGCACGACGGTTATTATCACACGGGCGATACCGCTTGGCGTGACGAGGACGACTACTTCTGGTACGTCGGCCGCGTAGACGACGTGATCAAGTCTTCCGGTTATCGTATCGGTCCATTTGAGATTGAAAACGTAATCATGGAGCTCCCGTACGTCCTGGAATGCGGTGTTTCCCCCGAACCCGATGAGGTGCGCGGACAGGTCGTTAAAGCAAGCATCGTGCTCGTTCATGGCACAGAGCCGACCGATGCGCTCCGCCGTGAGATTCAGGAATACGTCAAGGCACGTACTGCACCGTATAAGTATCCGCGTGTTGTCGTGTTCCGTGATGAGCTTCCCAAAACGACCTCCGGCAAGATCCAAAGAAACAAACTGTAATTTACATATAAAGGAGAATATACAAATGAAGTACGAGATTTCCATAACCCAGACAACTTCTCCAAAGGAAAAGCCTGTCGACGAGTCGAAGCTTGGCTTTGGTAAAATCTTTACCGACCATATGTTTATCATGGACTTTAACGAGGATTTGGGTTGGCATGACGCCCGCATCGTTCCTTTTGGTCCG
>JAGBZV010000169.1 GCA_017628075.1 Clostridia bacterium | reverse complement strand
TTCCTGACAACTTCACCCAACGCATCTGCCGTTCCGTGACCTTGACCTCTCATAGTATAGCACAGTTTTTGAAATTTGTAAAGGGGGTTTGAAGGCGATGGAAGAGATCAGAAGCCGATACGGGCAGTACGCGTCTTTGTTGGGGCGCGAGGTCGACGTTGTGGTTAACCGCCCGCTCGGAAGCTATCCGCTGCCATATGGGGAATCCTGTCCGACGTCCGGAAACGGGCAGAACGGGAAGCGCCGCAAGCGGTATCCTGTCAACTGCGGATATATTACGACAGATCTGAGTGATCTGTATCCACCGCAGAATCCGTCCTCCGGCCGTTTTAACGTGGGCGCATTGCCTCCGCGCTATGTGTACATTCTCGGAGTGGAGGAGCCGCTGGAGACATTTCGGGGCCGCATTATTGCGGTCGTACGCCGCAGTGTCCGTACTGCACCGCCGCAGGCGGGAGCACCGGTTCCGCAATACAGCTACGACAGACTGATCGTGGCTCCGGAGGGTGTGGAGCTTTATGAGCCGGAGATTCGACATGCGATTTCTTTTGCGGAACGACGCGGAAAATATCGTCTGTACTGTATGTATGAGAAGTCCTGCGGGGCGGTCGTATATACCGTGCACGACGGCACGCCGCTGTATCTTTTGATCCGGAATCGCTCCGGGCACATTGGCTTTCCCAAGGGGCACGTGGAATTCGGTGAGGATGAGCGCGCAACGATGATGCGCGAGATCCGGGAGGAAACATCGCTCTGCGTGGAGCCGGATCTGTCGTTCCGCGAGGAATACAACTACATTCTGTGGGGGGTTGTTCATAAGCGGGCGGTATATTCCATGGGGCGGTTTACGTTTGGTGATTCCGTGACGACGATGGAAAATGAGATCTTCGGAGATTGGCTCGTTCCGATCGACGAGGCGCGTCGGCTCTTGTCGTATGACAACGACCGCAACATTCTGGAGCGTGCGCACAGCCGGATTCTCATGACACTGTCAGAGTAATACAATACCAGAAGATCAAAGACCCCCGTGCCGCAGATACGGCAATTTTGTCGGGCGGTTCGGGGAGTTTTTATGAATGGAGTATTTTTAGCATGAGGGAATATCACATCATCAATCCCGCTGCAGGACAGGGTGCTGCACCCGCGAAGGCGCGTGCGGCGGCATCGGACCGTGCGATTCTGTATGAAACAGCCGGTGTCGGGGATGCCAGACGGTATCTTGCAAAGACGCTTTCCGGTATTTCCGAGGACGTTCGCGTTTACGTCTGGGGTGGTGACGGTACGATTGGCGAGGCGGTCGGCGGCATTATGGATGCCGGTGCACAGGAGCACGCAATCCTGACGGCGTGCCCCGCCGGAACAGGGAACGATTTCATCCGGATGTTTGAGGACGGAGCATCGGACGAGGAATACCGGCTGGATATTTTTGCTGTAGACGGGGGCAGCGGGGTGCGTGATTACGTACTGAACATGATCAACATCGGCTTTGACTGTGCAGTTGCCGACAGCATGGCGGCATGGAAGAAAAAACCGCTGATTCGCGGAAGTCTTGCATATATTTGTGCCGTCGCTGAGGTTCTTTTCCGCCCGATGGGCACGGAAATGACGGTCAAGTGGACGGATCCGGATGGAAATGTGCACACGAAATCCGGTAAATTTCTGCTTTGTGCTGCGGCAAACGGACAATACTGCGGCGGTGGATTCCGCGGGGCACCGACGGCGTCCCTGACGGATGGCACAGCGGAGCTTCTGATCGTTGATTTGATCAGCCGCCGGCGGTTCATCGGACTCGTGGGAATGTACCGTGCCGGAACGCATGTAGATGCAAACGGCGTCCCTGTTCCGAAGATTGCAGACGTTCTGCACTATATCAAGTGTACCTCTGCTGAGATTTCTGGGATGGAGATCGTATGTCAGGATGGTGAGATCCACCGTTCCGACAGACTGCAGTTCTCCGTTTTGCCGGGGGCGATCCGGTATCGGACGATAGGGTAAGTCATTATTACGGTAAAATAAAACATTCTATAAAATGGAGGCTCTTATGAAAAAAAGGCTTATATGTATGCTCCTTATTTTATGCATGCTTCTTGGGATGCTGTCTGCTTGCAGCAGTTCCGGTGTGACGGACACTCCCGAGGTGGACGACGATCCGGTGACGCTTGTTGCTGCAGGTGATTCGCAGTCGATGTGTATTGACCAAGGCTGGAAGGTCCGTGCCGATTACAGCAACGTAGGAATTGCAGAGCAATGGTACAATGAGGTGGCAGGTACGGACGTTGAAATCCCTGCAAACGCATCGGACGTCATTGAGGGATGGATCAATACTGCGTGGTTTACTGTTGAATTTGAGTCCGATCTGAACGTTAGCTCGGATGAGCGCGTTTATATCAATCTTGCAGCTGCCGGATTCGTGACGAAGGTCTGGCTGAACGGTATCGAGGTTGGAGAGCATACCGGTATTTACGGTGAATCTGTCTTTGATATTACCGATGCCATAAAGCATGAAGGTAAGAATATCCTCGCCGTATATTCGTCCGATGCATATAGCGGCTATGCATCGAATCAAATTCCCACGTTCGTTGGCCTTGCAAAGATCGGTCAGCCTGTTTACATCTACGTAAAGCCGAACGTATCTATCGCGGATACGTACGTTCATCCGTCCACCGAGGATGGTACAGTTTCGGTCAAGGTTTGGCTGAACAACACCGGTGATCAAGAGGTCGAGGCTGTTTTGAGCGCCAAGATCAACGAAAAGCTTAAGAGCATGGTAATTGACAGCGAGGATCTGAAGGTTACCGCGCCTGTCGGAGAGTCTGTTCACGAGCTTTCGCTCAAGGTGAAAAACTTCAAATATTGGAGTCCTGATGATCCACAGCTTTATGATGTGACGATTAACGTTTCCGCAAGCAACAAAACCGATGAGCATACGATCCGCACGGGCTTTAAGGAGCTGTATGTCGATGAGGATGGCTATTTTGTGCTGAACGGTGAGAGATTTTACGTTAAATGTACGCATGCTGCAACGTTTCTGCCGGGCTCGGTAGATACCGCTGCTGATCTTGATACCTACTATAATCTTTTGCTGTATTTAAAGTCCTGCGGCTTTAATACGATACGATATATATCATCTGCTGCACTTCCCCAGGTCCTTGAAATGTGTGCAGAGATCGGCTTGATCGTATATGAGGAGCATCCGATGGCGTGGCAGAAGCGGGATAGCGACAAGGTCAGTGAGTTTTTCGATTTGTCGGTTAGGGACGTTTTGGAAAGAGATAAGAACTATGTAAGTCTTGGCATGATCGGAATGCTGAATGAAACTATGGGCACAGAGGGGCAGGGAACCCTTGCACTGTATGGAGCAGCGGTAGGTGAGCTTGCTTCTATCAGAGAGGTCGCTCCACATCTGCTCGTTATGTTCGGCTCCGGACGTTGGGATGGTCAGAAGAGCATTGGATCGGCATCTAACCCCTACAGCAGCACATGGGATGGCTATATGGGCAATGAGTCGGCTGACAATGAGGATCCTGTTTCTACAGATCAGTACTATGCGTATGTCAGCGGAATGGGTGACGTCCATTTTTATCCGAATTTCCCGATTGCAAGTGAAGCAAGAGATAAATTTGAGGAAATTGTATCTACAGAGAACGCCGTGTTTGTTTCTGAATTTGGCATGGGATCGCAGGCGAATATCATCCGTGAATATCTTTCCTTCGATCGCAACTCTATGTCAACTGCGGGTCTGCCGTATGCTCAGCTCAAGCAAAATGTTGAAGAGTTCAGGGCCTTCTACGAGGAATACGGACTTGATTCCATTTGGGCTACCCCTGAGGCTGTGCTGAAGGCTACGCAGGAATATCAATCCAATCAGCGCGCATACGAGTTCACAATGCTTCGACGCAATGATAACCTGAACGGCTTCAGCACCACAATGGCATATGACTCTCATTTCCGCGGTGAGGGCCTTATGGAGAGTGAATATGCAAAGGTTGATGCAACTGAAATGTTCCAGGAAGCAATGTCGGATCTGAGATTCTGCATTACTGTTGAAAATCCCCATATCTGGAGCGGGGATGCGCTTGACCTTGAGGTCGTTGTTTCTGATTGGGGCGTTTTAAAGGATCAGGAATATCCTGTGGTCGTTCGCATCACATCAAGCAATGGTACTGTTTGGGAGAAGGCTGTTTCCATCAGACCCGGCGATGGAGATATTATTCCGGTCGTTGACGAAGTGATTTCTACGGAGGGCTGGGAAGGCGGCACGTATACCGTCGGTGCAGAATTTATTCAGGGTGCACACGCGAATTGCGGCACGCTCGAATTCAATATCATGGATGAGGATGATATTCAGCCCATCAACAAGGACGTTTACGTATACGGACTTAGCGACGATGCTCTTGCAATTCTCAAGAAATACGGGGCTAACGTGATTGAATATCATCTGGGTGATGATATCGGAGCAAACACTCTGCTTCTTGGAAAAAAGTACGTTTCAAAGAAGGACAGACATTATTTGGATGAAGCTGCTGCCGGCGGTGCGCACGTTGTGTACCTCCAATATCAAATACTGAGATCCGGCAAAAAAATCGTACTGCCAGTGGGTGAATTTTACATTGGAACTGCGCTTGAATGGCTCTATCATCATGATGATATTGTTTATGATACCGATGTAACGGAAGGCCTTCAGAACAATTGTATTCTGAACGCGCAGTATTATGACGATATTTACTCCGGTTCGTTTATTCTTTCTGATACTGCTCCCGATGAGGTGCATTTTGCTACCTTCTACGCAGGTGTTTCTCTTGAGGGGACAGGAGATCTTTCTGCCGGATATAAGCTCGGAACATATCAATACGGTGACGGATATATTACCGTGAATACGCTGGATCTGATTGACAATATCAACTCACCCGTAGCTACGAAAATTCTTTGTAATCTTGCAAGAAGCATTCCGGAAAGCCACTAATTTCGTCGGTGCAATCCATTTTTCTTTGCTTTCTAAAAGACGATTTCATCTGATTTTTGTAAGAAAGAGAAACATAAGCCGTTATAATCCCCGGTGGTGCTGTAAGCCGTTTGGCTGCAGCACCATCGCTATTTCAAAAACAAAGCAGCCCCACGGATGATACCGTGGGGCTGCTTGCGTTTTGGATGAAGGATCGGCCGTGGATGGACGAAAGCGGGCTTTCATCCGGCTGCCTATTCGTTGGTCGGGGGATCGGTTGGATCGGTTGGATCGGCTGCGGAATCAGGAGGCGTGGTTTCGGCGGGAGGATCCTCGGCGGTGCTTTCCTCTGTTTGCGGCGGATCCGGATTCTCAACGGGTGGATCGGTTACGTCGGGAGGATTCTGAACGGGCGGTTCTGTATCGGGGGTGGTATCCACCGTGGGGGGGACGTCCGGAGTGTCGGGAACATCAGGAACATCAGGAACATCAGGAACATCAGGAACATCGGGATCCGTCGTTTCCGTATCCTCGGAATGATCTATATAATGCTCTGCGCAGAAGGAGTTTACGACGCGGGTTGTCACGCCAGAGGTGCCGCAGAAGCGGCCCTCCTCTATAAGCGCATAGAAATACGGTAAGGTTTTGGAATCGGTGATGCCGTCCTCCGGTGTCCACGTGCGGTAAACATACTGTGCGTCGGTCACAACGACCTCTGCGGGGAAATCTCTGTCCTCCACGCGGATGAGTGCGATCTGCTTGATGTTTTCAGGTGGGCAATCCGGGCACGCGACGGCTCCGGTGACGGTATCGTAATCGACGAGGATATGGGTATCACAGGCTGTGGTCGGGACGGTTTCCTGCGTGAAATAACCGGTTTCCACGCGGCTGCCGCGCGGATCGCATCGGCAGGCGTCTGTGACGAGCTTTCCGGAATCGGCGCAGTACGTTGCGGTAACGACGCCGTTTGCAAGCTCGAAGGTTTCCAGCGGATCACCCGTTTTCTTTGCCTCGTCAATGATCGGCTGATGCAGACGTGTCATGACGATATCCCAGATTTGCGTTGCGGGGCTGATGGAGGAGATATTACCGATGGTACGCGGCTCGGAGTAGCCAAACCAGCACGAGCCGACGTAATACGGGGTATATCCGCAGAACCAGCGGTCGTAGTCGTCGGTCGCCGTACCGGTCTTGCCGGCAACGTCAACGTATTTCTGCAGGGTAATTGCCTTTGCGGTACCGTTTTTGACGACGTTCTGAAGCATTTTGGTCATGATAGACGCGGTTTTTTCGCTCGTTACGATCTGGGTTTCGGGTGTGTTGTCGATGAGGACCTCACCGTTTTTGTCCAAAACCTTATAGAAGGTACGTGCTTCGGTATAAATACCGCCGTTTGCCAAAAAGGAATATGCCTGTGTCATTTCGCGGGGCGAAACGCCGACGGTCAGCGCGCCAAGTGCAAGCGGTGCATAGTCGATATCGGAGAGGACTGCACCGTCTACGCGCGTATAGCTATCGGTGATCGAGTCCAGACCGATGCGCTGAGAGAAATCGTAGGAGGTCTGTGTACCAAGGCGGTCCAAAACCTTCATGGCGATCGTATTGACCGAGCGTTCTACGGCAGAATTGATCGTGGTCAGTCCGCGGTAGACGGCAGGAAGGTTCGAGGGGTATGCCGTATAGCGGATATTGCCCCACTGGTCGGTGCGCTCGTTGAACATGAACGGCGTATCGTCAACGATAGAGCCGTAGGTGATAAGTCCGGCATCCAGGGCGGGTGCATATACGGTCAGAGGCTTGATGGAGGAGCCGGGGGAGCGCTTTGCCATCGTAGCGATATTGAAGGCGCGGGAGAGTGTCTTTTCGCCTCTGCCGCCGACCAGACCGAGAATGACTCCGGTTTTGGGATCGGTGATGACCATAGAGCATTCCGGCTTGACTGCGCTTGCTACACGCGGGAAGTTGGAGTCGTCGGTAAAGATTTCCTCAAGAGTCTCCTGCACGAACGGATCCATGCAGGTGTAAATGGTGAGGCCCTGTGAATACAGCATGGTGGACGCGGCGATGTAGGAGATATTCAGCTTCTTCTGCAGGGCTGCAATGACGTCCTCAATCACGGCGTCGGTGTACCAGGAGTTTGTGGTCGTACCGGTGACCTCGTCGTAGGTCATATCAAGCACCAGCGTACGGGAGGCGGCAACGTCGTGCTCCGCCTGCGTGATCAAGCCGTGCTCCAGCATTTCCTTGAGGACCTCGGTGTTTCGGCGCGTTTCGTTGTTTTCGGGATTGCGGTAGGGGTTATAGTAGGTCGGGGATTTCGGGATTGCGGCAAGTGCGGCACATTCGGTCAGATTCAGCTCGGATACGTCTTTATTGAAATACCGCTGTGCTGCGGCGCGGATGCCGTAGCAGCCCTGGCCGAAGCTGATCGTATTCAGATACAGCTCAATGATTTCCTCCTTGGACCGTTGGTTTTCCAGATTCAAGGCGCGGAAGATCTCCTGGACCTTACGCTGAATGGTAACGTCATCATCCTGGGTGATGTTTTTTACGAGCTGCTGGGTGATCGTGGAGCCGCCGCGCGAGCTAAGGCCAATCATCCACTTGAAGGTGGCACCGATGGTGGCGTACCAGTCTACGCCCTTGTGCTTCCAGAAACGGTGGTCCTCCACGGCGATGAAGGCGTTGACAAGATCGAGGGGCAGGTCGTTATATGCTACCCACAGGCGGTTTTCCGTGCTATGCAGGCGCTGATCGGTGATTTCGACGGGGATGCCGAGCGGATCCTCGGAGTAGTCCATATAATAGAGGCAGGTGGTCAGATCCTGCGACGTGGTCAGAAGCGAGGTGTCTATGGATGGATCGACGTAATTCTTGATCCAGAGGGCGAATACGCCGCCGACGATGGCGCCGGTGATCATACCGATGAGTGCGACGGTCATGACGATATTGAGCAGCCACGACAGCATCCGAAGGATCACGCTGCCGATGAGGGCGAGCGCCTGCAGGATCTCCTTGCCCCAATGGATGCGTTTTTCATTTGGCTCCCGCTTTTTTGGGGGGGCGTTGACGTACACCTTTTTGACGGTTGGCGCTGCCTCTGTCGGAGCATCGTTTTGGCTTGCAGGCTCCTGCTTCGGCGGTGCGGGAATCTCTGCGGTCTGAGCGGAGGCTTCGTCGGCTGCCGTTTTTGGGGTGGGCGGTGTCAGCTTTTGTACCGGGATGCTCCGGGAGTCTGCAGAGGGGCTCTGCGGCTGAGCGGGAGATTCGGTCAGGCTTGGTGTTTGCTGTGGACGGTTTGTTTCGTTCATTTGCAATTTCAGGCTCCTTTCCTTTGGGATGGGGGTTATTTCAGAATCACATTTTCTCGTCCGAGAAGGGACTCGTACTTGCCGAGCACGTAGGGTGTCAAAGCTACGGCGGGAACGCGGCCGCGGTGATAGATACCGGTGCTTTCCTCGTAGAATACGACGGCGATGCCGTTTCCGACGGCAGAAAAAATGTGGGACAGGTTTTCAGCGTGTGCATAGACAAGATCTGTCGGTGATACTGAATTCAGCCGCAGATACAGTGTTTTGGCTGTTGGCGGAATGGGTGTATCGGACAGTCGTCTATGATGCGGTGCGGGGGTAACGGTGCTGTCGGGCGCGTTTTGCCTGGCGGCTGTGGTTTCAGCTGCGGCGGGAGGCCCGGCTGTGACCGTATCGTTTGTGTGCAGGGGGAGGACGACCTTGGCGAGGAGCTTGGGGGATTCCTCCTCACGGACGGACAGCGTTCCGGAAACGAATATGGCGGTATCGTGCGTCAGGTATGACGCGCAGGTTTCCAACACCTTGGGGAAAATCACGACCTCCATTTCGGCGTATCTGTCCTCTAATGTGACGAACGCCATGCTGTCGCCCTTTTTCGTGATCTTTGCGACACGCTTGGAGATGATGCCGGCGATGCTGACGCTTTGCTTATCGCGGTAGCCGCCGACGGTTTCCGTAAGGTGGACGTCCCCCTCCTCACCGACGGACTCAAAGGACGAGAGGATCTCGCCGATCTCCGTGGGATGAAGCTGCTCAAGGTGGCGCATATAATCGTCAAGCAGATGGCCGGAGAAGCACTGTCCGGTGGCTTCGCGCTCTAAAATGAGCTTTTCCCGTGCGGAAAACTCCGGGATTGCAGGGTAAGAATATCCTTGCAGGGGACGCGTATTACGGGTTTGGGATGCTTCCTCGGAAAATGCGGAAAACAGATCGAGCTGGCCTGTTACGGAAGCGCGCGCGCGCTCGGTATAGCTGTCGATGATGGCCTCGTAGCAGGCGATGAGCTGGCTTCTTTGCTGCGGAAGCTCATCGAAGGCACCGCATTTTATGAGTGCTTCCACTTGCCGCTTGGAGCATTCCTTATCGGCCATGCGTGCGGCAAAGTCCTCGAAATCGGCAAAAGGTTTGTCGGCTCGCTCCTCGATGATCCTTTTCACAAACTGGATGCCGACACCGCGGACACCGAGCAGACCGAAACGGATGCCGCTCTGCTTGCCGTGGGGCGTTGTATGGCTGACGGCACGGAAGTATTCGGTGCTTTCGTTGATGGAGGGGGCGAGAATGGCGATGTGCTGCTTCTGCGCCTCTGCGACGTATTCTGCGGTCTTATTCAGATTGCCGTTGACGGAGGTAAGCAGGGCGGAAAAGTACTCTGCGGGATAATGGCGCTTCAGATAGGCCGTACGGTAGGTTGTGACGGCGTATGCGGATGCGTGTGCCTTATTGAATGCATATTTTGCAAAGCCGGCCATTTCATCAAACAGTGCGCCTGCGCTCTTCTCCGTCATGCCTGATGCGAGAGCGCCGGTATTGATGACGGTACCGCTTTCATCGGTCTGGCCGAAGATGAAGGCCTGACGTTCACGCTCCATGACGTCTGTTTTTTTCTTTGCCATGGCGCGGCGTACCACGTCTGCGCGGCCAAAGGTATAGCCTGCAATCTCACGGCAGATCTGCATGACCTGCTCCTGATAGACGATTACGCCAAAGGTGACATCGAGGATGGGCGCGAGCTTGGCGGTGGGGTAGACGATGCGGTCCGGAGACCTTCTGTTTTCAAGAAATTTCGGAATGGAATCCATGGGGCCGGGACGGTAGAGGGAGATGGCCGCTACGATCATCTCCAGATTTTCCGGCGCGAGCTGGGTAAGCATGTTGCGCATACCGCCCGATTCGAGCTGAAACACGCCGAGTGTCTGACCGCGGGCGATCATGGCATAGGTGGCCTCGTCGTCAATGGGGATATCCGACACGCGGAAATCGGGGGTATGGAGGCGGATCATTTCTTCGGCATCCGCGATGACCGTCAGGTAGCGCAGACCGAGAAAGTCAATTTTCAAAAGGCCGAGGGCGGCAACGGTATCCATATCAAACTGTGTGACGGGCATACCGCTGTTTTCTGCCAGGGGAACGTATTCTGATACGGGGCGATCCGTGATGACGACGCCTGCGGCGTGGGTGGAGGCGTGTCTTGGCATACCCTCCAGCGCACGTGCGGTATCAATGAGGCGGCGAATCTGAGGAGATTCGTCGTACATTGTGCGCAACTCCGTATTTTCCAGCGCACGGGAGAGGGTAATATGCAGGTCCTGCGGGATCGCCTTTGCGACAGTATCGACCTCGCTGTACGGCATTCCCAGGGCTCGTCCGACGTCGCGCACTGCGGCGCGTGCGGCAAGCGTTCCGTAGGTGACAATCTGTGCGACGTGGTCCTCTCCGTATTTGCGGCGGACGTAGTCGATGACCTCGCCGCGGCGTGTATCGCAGAAGTCGATATCGAAGTCCGGCATGGAGACGCGCTCCGGATTCAGAAAGCGCTCGAACATGAGGCTGTATCGGATGGAATCCACGTCGGTGATGCCGATGAGATAGGCAATCAGGGAGCCGGCGCCGGAGCCTCTGCCGGGACCGACGGGAATACCGACGCTTTTGGCGTAGTGCACGAAGTCCCAGACGATGAGATAATATTCGGCATAGCCGGTTTCGCAGATGACACGCAGCTCGTAGTCGATGCGCGCCCGGTACTCGTCTGCGGGGTGCTCCGGGGTAGGGATCAGCGTGCCAAGTGCCAGCTTTTCCTCAAAGCCCTCAAGGGCAAGTCGGCGCAGATACGATGCAGACTCGGTGCCGTCCGGTGTACGGTATACGGGAAGATACAGGCGGTCAAAGGAGAAATCAAAATGACAGCGGTCTGCGATGCACTTCGTGTTGCGCATCGCCTGCTGCTCCTCCTCGCGCCAAAACAGGTCGGATAGCTCTGCGGCGGATTTATAGAAGAACTCGTCCGTTTCAAAGCCGATGGGTCTGCCGTCCTCCATTGAGCTATTCGTTTGAATACACATGAGGATTGCCTGGGTATCGGCATCGGTACGACGCGGATAGTGGGCGTCGTTCGTTACGACAAGCGGGATACCGGTTTCGGCAGAGAGCTGACGCAGGGCGCGGTTGATCTCCTTCTGACGGGCAATGCCGTGGTCCTGCATTTCAAGAAACACGCTGCTTTCTCCGTACACATCGCGCAGCCATTCGGCGTAGTTCCGTGCTTCCTCGTAGTCGCCGCGCAGAAGCAGAGAGGGGATATAACCGCCCATACAGCCGGTCAGGCATATGAGTCCCTCGCTGTACATCGCAAGAAGCTCTGCGTCGGCACGCGGCTTTCCGTAAAAGCCCTCGGTATAGGCGCGCGAAACGAGCGCGATCAGATTTTTGTAGCCGGTTTCGTTTTCTACGAGGAGGACGAGGTGATAGTAGTTGGATTCCCGGTCGGCTGTTTTGAGGTAGCGGGATTTTGGGGCTACGTAGATCTCGCAGCCGATGATGGGGCGGACGCCCTCGGCGATGCACGCGCGGTAAAAGGCGACTGCGCCGTACATATTACCGTGGTCCGTCAGCGCGACGGCGGTGTGGCCCATTTCCTTGGCAAGGCGGGGCAGGTCGGTCACACGGATTGCGCCGTCGAGCAGACTGTATTCGCTGTGGGTATGGAGGTGGACGAAGTCCTGTTCTGCGACCATGACGGCACATCCTTTCTATCGGTTATGTAGGGGGCGCTTCGCTTTCCGTTGCAAAATCGACGATTTTCTTGAGTCTGTGATTCAGCCCGGATTTGGTCAGCGGCGGGTTATGCAGCACGGCCAGATCCTTGAGCGGCATTGCCGGATTTTCAAAGCGGAGCATGGCTGTCTGCCGCAGGTCGGCGGGGAGAAGCTCAAAGTGTCCGCGTGCGATCAGGCCGCGGATGGCCTCGTACTGCTCGGTCGCGGCACGGACGGTCTTTGAGAGATTGGCAATCTCGCAGTTATTGACACGGTTCATGTCGTTGCTGATCTCTTTATAGATCTTTGCATCCATGAGTGCGAACATGGCAGCCTGTGCACCGATGATATTCAGAAAATCCTCAATGGAGATGCTGTCCTTGAAGTACAGGACCGGCATTCCCTTGCGTGCGGTATGCTTGGGGACGAGGCCCTGCTCCTCCAAAAAATAGCCCAGCGTTTCTGCCATTTCGTCCTCGGGCAGGACCATATCAAGATGATAATACGCATTGGGATCTGTGATGTTGCCGCAGGAGAGGAATACGCCGCGCAGATATGCGATGCGGCAATGCACACACAGGCTGCCCTCGTGCGGCAGTGCGTCCCACGAGCCGGATGCGGTTCTCGGAAAGCATTCTGCGATGGCTGCCGCCTGCGCACCGCGCAGGACGATCTGATAGCTTTCGCCGCCTTCCTGCTCCGGCTCAGCGGTAGGCTTTTCCTGCGGCTCGCTCTCTGCCGGGAGGTAGCCGACGACCGACAGAAGCTGATCGCCGTTTCCGAGTCCGGCGGACTCGATGTCGCCAAAGCATTCGACAAGGAGGGAAACGGTCATGTGAGCGGTTTGACGGCTGCGCGTCGTAAAGCGGATCTCTGTGTCGGAAAACTGATTTGCGGCGCGGAGAATACCGAGCAGAAGGGCTGTTCGACAGCACATTTTTTTGATTTGGATGCCGCACAAGGCGGCCTTGGTTTTACCGGCGAATGACATTTCGATCCCTCATTTCTCGGTCCATTTCAGCACACAGTCACCAAGCGTACGGATTTCGGGCTCGATTTCGACACCGTACAGGTCCTTGATGCGTGCTTGGACGTGTGTCATGAGTGCTTTGACGTCGGCGCTCGATGCGCCGCCGCGATTGATGATGAAGCCTGCGTGCTTTTCGGAGATCTGTGCACCGCCGACGGTATAGCCCTTGAGCCCGGCGTCGTCGATGAGCTTTGCGGTGAAGTGGCCGGGACAGCGCTTGAAGGCGCTGCCGGCGGAGGGGTATTCCAAGGGCTGCTTTTCACGGCGGCGTGCGGAGATATGCTCCATTTCCGCGCGGATTTCAGCGGGATTTCCTTCGGTGAGAGAGAATACGGCTGACAGCAGGACGAGGTTTGCTCCCTGGAAGCACGAGGTACGGTAACCGAAGCCGCAATCCTTTCCCGAAACGGTATGAGTGCGGTCTTCTATGGGGGAATAGTATGTGACGGAGGTGGTAAGGCTTCCGATTTCGCCGTCGTATGCGCCGGCGTTCATGTACAGGGCACCGCCGACCGTTCCGGGGATGCCGTGGGCAAAGGTCAAGCCTGCGAGTCCGCGGTCACGTGCGGCGGCGCACAGTGCACCAAGCGATGCGCCTGCCTCGGCTGTCATGCGTGTGCCGTCTGCCGTGATCTGCTTCATGCTATCTGTGAAGACGACGTAGCCTGCAAAGCCCTCGTCGGGGCAGAGCAGGTTTGAGCCGTTGCCTACGATGGCACAGGGGACGCGGGTTTCCCTGCAGGCGCGGAGGACGGTGATGAGGTCCTCCTTGCTTGTGGGGCTGACTGTGCGTGCGGCGGGGCCTCCGATACGGAACGTGGTATGTGCGGAGAGGGGGACGTTATGCTTTGGTGTGATGCCGTGTGCGGCAAGAATGGAATCTGTATCTTTGCGCGCATCAAGCAGGTTTACCGGATGCACGAGGGTACGATCTGTCATAGGGACACCGCGGCTTGGCGAAGCGTTCAAGCCTTCCTTACGTTGAATTTACCTGCCGGGGGCCTTGGGGGATGCCCGGGCAGGGAGAACAATCATATATATTATACCAAATTTGTGCGACAAATAACAGAGGGTTTGCAAAAATTTTACGGATTTCTTACAACTTTTCCAACATCTTTTTCCTCTGCGGGAGTGTTTTGTGGAAAAAAATCCACTTTTGCAAAAATAATTCGTCAAGGTCTTGACAAAATGATGCAAATATGATATCATTATGATATCTTGAGACGGTGGGGGCACGGTGCCGTCCGGAGTAATTAAGAAAGGCTGCTTCCTTTTCAAGCGGAGCAGAGAGTGATGAAACATGGATGAAAAGATTCTTACAACACGAAAAAACGGTCTTGCGATGGTGGTCGTTTGGGGCGCTCTTTATCTTGTCGGATTGGCAGCCCTGGTCCTTGGCGGCGTAAAGATGGATGCCGGACAGTCCGTTGGAATTCCGCTTCTTACGATTGGCGTGGTCTGGTTCTGCATCGGATGGATTCCGTTTCTTGGCTTTAAGCTGCTCAATCCGGGTGAGGCGCTGGTACTGACGCTGTTCGGACGCTATATCGGTTCTTTGAAGGAAGCCGGCTTCTATTGGGTAAACCCGTTCTGCACGGCAGTCAATCCTGCTGCAAAGACCAAGCTTTCACAATCCGGTGACATTGACAGCTCTGGCAAGCACGCCGGCATTCCTATGAGCGTGCAGGCAGGTGCCTCTGCGAGTGTGGAGATCGTATCCAAGAAGGTATCCACCAAGGTGATGACACTTAACAACAACCGCCAGAAGATCAACGACTGTCTTGGAAATCCCGTGGAGATCGGAATTGCCGTGATCTGGCGTGTGGTAGATACGGCACGTGCGGTATTTGCCGTTGACAACTACAAGGAATATCTGTCCCTGCAGTGCGATGCGGCTCTGCGCAACATCGTACGCATTTATCCCTATGACGTTGCACCGAACATTGACACGACGGGTGACGGCGTTGCTGATGAGGGCAGCCTGCGCGGCTCCTCTGACGTGGTTGCGGCGCGGATCCGTGATGAGATCCAGTCCAAGGTTGAGCAAGCCGGTCTTGAGATCATCGAGGCGCGGATCACCTATCTTGCCTATGCACCCGAAATCGCGGCTGTTATGCTGCAGCGTCAGCAGGCATCTGCGATCATTGATGCGCGCAAGATGATCGTGGACGGCGCTGTGGGCATGGTGGAGATGGCTTTGCAGCGTCTTGCAGAGGGCGGTACGGTCGAGCTGGACGAGGAGCGCCGTGCGGCGATGGTATCCAATCTTCTCGTTGTTCTTTGCGGCAACCGGGACGCACAGCCTGTCGTCAACTCCGGATCGTTGTATTGAGGCGTTGGGTGTATGGCAGATAAAAAACAGATTCCACTCCGGATATCGGAAAAGCTGTTCAACGATCTGTCTGCGTGGGCAGAGGATGATTTCCGTTCGATCAATGGACAAATTGAGTATTTATTGACGGAATGTGTCAGACAACGCAAAAAGAACGGGAAATATATTTCCGATGAGATCGACGTGCCGCCGGAGCTTGATATTGAATAAAATTGGCATGGGCGCTCGGATCGTCGGAAAATTTGGAAAACCTATTGCTTTTTTTGCCGGAAGGTCGTATAATATACAGTATACACGAATGTTTTTGCAGCAGATAGCAAAGGAGATACACAATGAAATGTCCGAACTGCGGTTATACCGAATCCAAGGTTACAGATTCCCGTCCCACCGATGAATACACGAGTATTCGGCGGAGGCGTGAATGCCTGTCCTGTCAGCGGCGCTTTACCACCTACGAGATCGTGGATTCCATTCCGATCACGGTTGTCAAAAAGGACGGAACAAAGCAGCTTTTTGACCGCAACAAGATTCTTGCGGGTATCATGAAGGCCTGCGACAAGCGTTCCGTTACGCGGGAGCAGATGGAGCGGTTGGTTACGGACGTGGAATGTGAGCTGCAGAATTCGCTTGCTGCGGAGTTTTCGTCCAAGCACATCGGCGTGCTGGTCATGGATCGGCTGAAGGCGTTGGATGAGGTTGCATACGTTCGCTTTGCCTCCGTGCATCGTGAATTCCGCGATCTGCAGACCTTTATGGAGGCACTTGAGGAAATGGCGAAAACCAAGCAGGAGGACTGTACGGATGGGAAAAACGCAAAATAATTGCGGCTTTTGTACAAAAACTTCCCGTTTTGTCTTGACGATTTTCACAGAACATGGTATAATATTCGCAGCAGGTTGAGGGCGTGTGCGGTTCACTCACTCTCAAACCCAACAGAAAGGAGAGTCCTGATATGGATTTTACAAAGAATAACAAATATTTCAAGCCGGCCAGCAAGCTGTTTCTGGCAGGTGTTCCGGTCGTTGCTGTCGGTGCCATTCTGGCGGCTACGCTCCCCAGAGAGCTTAGTGTTATCGGCATTTTGATTGCTGCGGTAGGCGTAATTTTCGCGATTGCAATGCTCACCGGCGGCATGAAGGATGACGATATCGACGGTGCCGTTGCATCCAAGATGAACACCATCGAGGCAGATGCTTCCGTGTGCTTCAAGTTCCCCCGCAGATACGAGGTGCTCCACAAGGGTATCATCCTCGGCGGCTACGACTTTACCCGTGAGTCTTCCACTCCGGCAAAGCGCGGTAAGGATCTCAAGTACAGAACCGAGTATTACTGTGGTCTGCTTATGAATTTCACCAACGACGGTCTCAGAATTCTCTCCAGAAAGTTCTCGATTCTCAAGGATGATTGTGTAGAGGAAAATCTGCACTTTGCTTGGGAGGACGTTCTTTCCGCTCGTCTTGACGAGCAGGAGGTAACTCTGAAGATGGTTGACGGCAAGGATTGCGCACTTAAGGCGGAGATCCTCAAGATCGAAATCAAGGGTGGCAAGACGCTGGAATATTGCGTCAGAAATACGGCAGACGTTGACGACGTTATCGACATCATCTACCGTCAGTCCGTCCGCGTTAAGCAGGAAGAGCTAAAGGCAAGATCTGAGGCAAACAACTAATAGCATACATATTCGATCTTTTCTGACGGGTACGAAAACGAAAGCGGCAGGATCGCGGATTGCGATCCTGCCGCTGCTTTTATTGCGCCTTGCGCGAGGTGTTCCTTGGGGTGTTATTCCGCTGTGATGGTGACGGCGCTTGCGTAGCCGACGATTTCAAAGTTGGTTTTGCCGGGTGTCAGTGTCAGCGCTTTTCCGGAGGGGTAGGTCAGGCGGAGCGGGGCATCGCCGGAGGCCTTGGACCAGCGAATCTCCATATATTTTCCGCCTGTGAAGTAATATCCGGTTCCGCTTCCCGTAGAGGCGACTGTGATATGTCCGAGTGCATCGTTGGTTTGAGAGTACGGGCAGTAGAGCAGGATGACGTTTTCGAAGCCGAGCTGCTCGTTTGTGACACCGTCAACGTGCTTTTTGCCATTCTGCCAACGCAGATAGCGGTTGGATGCGGCATCGTAGACGAGCGAGGTGGTATGGGCACCGAATTTGACGGTCAGCTCCTTTGCGCGGGTACCGTCGGTCAGCGAGATCTGTTGGTCTTCTCCGACAAACTGCATGGGGCTTTCAAAGGTGCCCGCATAGGTGGTACGATATTTTTTCGCAGCAATGGCGGCGTTCAGCCGGTCACCGTCAATGACGAGCGTATGCTCGTAGCGCATGGTGGCAAGACGGTTGGGATCACGGTAGAAGTAACCGGATACGACGTAGTCGTTGACGGCGTCGACGTTGTGCGTTTTTCTTGCCTTCAGGTCGCGGTAGGCGCTATCGCTTCCGCCTGCGTGAACGTAGATGGCGTCGTGGTTGGCGGCAAAATCAAGATAATATTCGCGCGAGGAGCGGACGGAGCCGATGGCAACCAAGTCCTCGTACTGATTGTAGACACCCATCAGACGTGTCAGATATCCCTCGACCTGACATTCGTACAAAATGTCTGCGGCACCGATATTCTGCTGTGGAAGGGCTGCTGTGACATTGTTCAGCATGATGGCGACGGGTCTGCGCTCTGCGTCCTCGCGGGAGACGGCTGTTCCTGTCAGCGGATCTATGTACGTATCCGCAGGAGCAGGAGCGATGCCCTGCAGGGCATCCTTGCCGTTTTCCTCTACGATGGGAGAATACTGCGGCTGGGGAGGCTCTGTATCCGTTGCCGGCTCCGTTTCGGTATCGGTTTCGGTTTCTGTATTCATTTCTGTTTCTGTTTCCGTTTCTGTTTCTGTTTCTGTGGGAAGCTCTGAGTGACTTTCCGTCGTCGTGGCGTTGTCTGTGAGTGTGTCGCCGTCTGCGGGATTGCCGCATGCGGTCAATGTGGAAAAGCAGAGACATCCTGCAAGCAGGAGTGCGGCGGCTTTTTTGTTAAGATTCATGTGCGTTTCGTCCTTTCTGGCATTTGGGACAGTTGCTATCCGGTTATATTATAACGCATTGTGCTTCCGTTGTCAAATATGTGGTGGATTGTTTACGGATTATTCACGACTTTCGGCGATTTTATGCTGTGATAAGGAAAATTTTTGAAAAATGATTTTTGCAAAGCACTTGCAAAATTGCGTGTTTTATGTTATGATAATACCGAGAAACAAATGGGAGGGGGCTTTATATGAAACGCCTTTCCGGGGCATTTCGGCGGCCTGTCTGTGGAGATGCCGCGAATGGAGCTGCTGTCTGCGACATATCCGACACACACGATGGGCAGGGCGAGGCTTTTCTTTGGGAGGAGGCGGATGCTGCTGCCTGTCTTCCGGTGCGTGCTCCCGATTCCAACAAGGGGACGAACGGTCGGATCCTTGTGATTGCCGGCTCGAAAAATATGTGTGGGGCGGCGTATCTGTGTGCGCGCGCTGCATACAGGTGCGGTGCGGGGCTTGTGGAGATCTTCACGTGTGAGGACAACCGTATTCCCTTGCAGACGCTGATCCCAGAGGCAATTCTGACGACGTACGCGCCCGGAGAACGGCCGCAGACAGCCGATGCGCTGGCGCGGGCGGACGGTGTCGTGCTTGGACCGGGGCTTGGGAGAGGAGATTCGGCGCGGATCCTTCTTGGGGACGTGCTTTCCCACGCAAGAGTTCCGACGGTGCTTGACGCCGATGCGCTGAATCTGATAGCAGAGCACGGATTGCTCCCGATGCTTGGAGAGCGTACTGACGTGCCGTGGATTTTGACGCCGCATCCTATGGAGATGGCGCGGCTGACGGGGATTTCTGCTTCTGACTGGGAGGTGGATCCCATCGGCAATGCGGCTTCGTTTGCGCACAGATACGGTATCGTAGTGAATGCAAAGAATGCGCGCTCCGTGATTACGGATGGGCGCGTCAGCTTTATCAATCCCACGGGAAATTCCGCACTTGCGAAGGGTGGATCCGGTGACGTTTTGAGCGGGATCTGTGCGGTGCTTGCCGCACAGCTGTACGCGCAGTCTCCGGTACGGATGCTTCCGGACGGGACGGAGATATCGGCAGCTTTGGCTGCGGCGTCGCTTGGGGCATACGTACACGGGCTTGCGGCAGAGGAGGTTTCCCTTACGATGGGACAGCGTGCGCCGCTTGCAAGCGAGATCTGCGATGCCGTGGGGACGGTGCTTTTCCGCATGGAGCGGATATGTGCAAGGAATCACAATGAAGCGGGCGGTTGTCCCGCGTGAATATTACAGGGAGGAATTCTCATGAGCACTCTTACGAAAACGATTTTACCCGTGATGGCCGCAGAGATGAATGGCACATCAACGCTTCCGCTTCTTTACGACATCGGACGTCCGAATCCGGATTATGAAGGCCCGGATTCCGTGCTCGGTGACGATGACGGTCTGTGGCTTGGATACAGCGGTGTGACGTCGGCGTTTCCGTACCAGACACAGGACAACTATTCCCATGCCGTGCCGCGCGAGGGGCTTGACTGCTACGTACTGGAGAACGAGCATCTGCGTGCGATATTCGTGCCGGAGGCTGGCGGCAAGCTGTGGTCGCTGTTTGACAAGGATGCAGGTCGTGAGCTGCTGTTTGCAAACCACGTATACCGTCCTGCGTATCTTGCGCTTCGCAATGCGTGGGCATCGGGCGGTGTGGAATGGAATTGCGGTGCGACCGTGGGACACCATCCCTACACCTGCGAAACGATCTTTACTGCGACGCTGTCGTCTGAGCAATCCGGAATTGGATGCCCTGTCCTGCGCTTCTATTCATACGAGCGCATCCGCGCCGTTACGCATCAGATGGATTTCTATCTTCCCAGCGATGCACGCTTCCTGCACTGCCGTATGAGAGTGGTCAATGACAGCCAGCGTGAGACCGGTATGTATTGGTGGTCCAACATTGCGGTGCCCAGCGATCCTGCGGCGCGCTGTGTCGTTCCGGCAGACGGGGCGTACACGCCTCTGGCCGGCGGTATCGGGTGTGTCAGCGTTCCGGAATTCAACAACGTGGACATTACCTATCCGACGAACAATCCCGTTGCTGTTGACTACTTCTTCAAAACCTACGAAAACCACCGGTACTACACCTCGCATCTCGGTGCGGACGGATACGGTCTTGTTCAGACCTCCACATCCCGTCTCAAGGGGCGCAAGCTGTTCGTCTGGGGCCGCGGTCAGGGCGGTGCGAAGTGGCAGGAATTTTTGTCCGGAGACGACGGACGCGGCAATTACAATGCGGGCAGCTACTGTGAGATCCAGTGTGGCTTGGCGCACACGCAGTATGAGATACTGCCCATGCCTCCGAAGACTGCCTGGGAATGGATTGAATATTACGGACCGATGCAGGCTGATCCCGAAAAGATTCACGGAGATTGGCACGGTGCACAGGCCGAGGTCGAGGCGCGCTTCGACGAGATGGCACCGCTTTGCGAAATGGAGAAGGAGCTCATTGACACGAAGGCAATGGCGCTGACGGCCGTTCCTGCGGAAATTTTTGGTGAGGGCTGGGCTGCTCTTGAGAATCTGCGCCGCGACAAGCGCGGAAAGCCGCATCTCTGTCCGCATCTCGATTTCGGTGAGATCGGTGAGGAGCAGCGGATGTGGGCAAATCTTCTGCGGACGGGCTCCTTGAACACGATGGACGATGACGATGCCGTTGCACCGATCTCCTATCAGCGCAGATGGGAGTGGAGAAGACTTCTTGAGGTGGCGGCAAAGGGTCCGGACCTCTACTATTGGAAAACGCATTACATGCTTGCCTGTGCCTATATGGCAGAAGGGGAAATTGAGGATGCGGAGAAGGCGCTTGAGCGCTCTGCACTCTGCCATGTCAACGCATGGAACACCTACGCACGGGCAGAGCTGCTTCGCATCAAGGGCGATACGTGTGCGGCGGCGCAGACGATGCTTTCTGCCGCAGGCATGGCTCCCGGGGATGATTCTCTTTGCAAAATGACGGCAAGAATGCTTGCAAATGCAGGTATGTGGGACGTGCTCTCCGAATTTACGGAATCTCGTACGGAAAGACAGAAGGCGCTTCCGCGTATCCGCTACTACCGCGCGCTTGCTGCGGAGCGGTTGAATCAGCTTGCGCTTGCAGAGACGCTTCTGTATGCAGACGGCGGCCTGCAGATTCCCGATATTCAGGAGGGTGAGGTTTCTATCACCAATCTGTGGTTCGATCTGGAGGAGAAGAAGGCCAAGCGTGACGGCAGGCCCTTTGACCGTGAAAAGGCGAAGCCGCCCAAATTCTTCGATTTCCGTATGTTCGTCGTGGATTGATCGGCGGCGGAGGTTTTGGATATGGCTAAGATCGAATGGCGCGGCGGTGCGCTTCTGGCACCGCTGCCTCCTGCGATGGTTTCGTGCGGGACGCAGGAAGCGTCTAACATTATTACGGTGGCTTGGACGGGAATTCTTAATACGGTTCCACCGAAAACGTATATTTCCGTGCGGCCGCGCAGACACTCCTACAGTATCATCCGTGAGAGTGGGGAGTTTGTCATCAATCTCACGACGGAGGAGCTGGTTCGTGCCGCAGATTACTGCGGGATGTACACGGGTGCAAAGGTTGACAAATTTGAAAAATGCGGCTTGACGCGTGAAGCGGTTCCCGGATTTTCTGCTCCGATGATTGCAGAGTCGCCGCTGTCGCTTGCGTGCCGTGTTACGGACTGAGTTTCGCTTGGTTCACACGATATGTTTATGGCGGACATTGTATCCGTGCACGTGGATGAGTCGCTGATCGGTGCAGAGGGAAAATTGCATCTGGAGCGTGCACATCTTGCGGCTTATGCGCACGGAGAATATTTTGGGCTGGGCAAGAAGCTTGGTTGGTTTGGATTTTCTGCGGTCAAAAAGAAGAAAAAGAAGCCAAAGGCGGGCACGGCCACAAAAAAGCACAAGGAATAACATGGAATTCGGGCAGACGTGCGCAGGTACTTCTGCCCGGATTTCGTAGGAGCGGTATGCGTGCTGCGTATTTTGCGCGCGTGCTTTGCGGTTACTGTGAATTACTGTATGGGAGAGGTAGGAAATCATGCGGAAAACAGCGCATTATGAGACGTCGAGGGATGGGATTCCTGACGGATGGTCCGGGGTATATCCGCGGCCGCATTTCCGGAGGCGGCCGGAATCCTGTTACCTTTTGGAGGATTGGCGGCTTTCCGTTGTGGAGAGGGGCGGTGGTTTGACGGCGATCGGTGCCGTGCGGCTTCCGTTTCCCCCAGAATCACCGCTTTCGGGAATTGGAATGACGTTGGAGGCGGGGGAGCATTGGTTATACCGCACGGCGTTTGAAAATCCGTTTCCTGCGCACCGTGGGCGGATCCTTCTGCATCTTCCTCCGACGGACCAAGTGTGTATCGTTACACTATGTGGCAAGGAGATTTTGCGGCACGAGGGCGGCGTACTGCCGTTTTCCTGTGACGTGACGGACGGTATGCTGCGGGGTGGGCCGTGTGTGCTCGAGGTATGCGTCTGGGACGAGCTGGATACGGACCTTCCGTATGGAAAGCAATCCAAGAAACGCGGAGGAATGTGGTATACCCCGGTTTCCGGAATGTGCGGGCAGGCGTGGCTTGAGGCTGTACCGGAATCGTATATTGCGGACGTTCGGGTGACACCCGGTATGCATACGGTGCGTCTTGAGATCTCTGCCGTTGGGGCGGGGGCGGAATGCACGGTTTTATACGACACGGAGCCGACGGTGCTCTCCCGGGAGGCTCTTGCTTCGGACGGAGGCGCGGACGTGCTGTTTTCCGAGAATACGGACGGCATGGAGTGCTGTCGGTTTGACGGAGATTGTGTAACGATAAACATCAAAAGTCCGAGGAAGTGGTCGCCGGAGGCGCCTTGCGTGTATCGATACACAATCGTGCGCGGAGAGGATCGGGTGCAATCATATTTTGCGCTGCGGGAAATCTCTGTGCGCACGGTGCGCGGACGGGGACTTATCTGTCTGAATGGGGCGCCAAGGTATTTTCACGGGTTGCTCGATCAGGGATATTTTCACGATGGAATCGTGCTTCCGGCGACTCCGGACGGGTATCTTTCCGATATTTGTGCGATCAGGGAAATGGGATTTGACACGCTTAGGAAGCATATCAAGCTTGAGAATCCGTGGTTTTATTATCTGTGCGATCTGACGGGAACGGTTGTGCTGCAGGATATGGTAAACAACGGTGAGTACCGATTCTGGCGTGATACGGCGTTGCCCACGCTTGGGTGCAGGAGGGCGCTTTTTCCGCCCCTGCGTCGGCGTTCGACGGAACGGCAGCGGCGGTATTTCCTGGAATGTGCGGAGGGGATCGCTGCGCTGCTCTACAGTCATGCGTGTGTGTGCGGATATACCGTGTTCAACGAGGGGTGGGGGCAGTTTGATCCGGACGGTGTTTACCGGCGGCTGCGTGCGTACGATCCGACGCGCATCTGGGATGCGACGTCGGGCTGGTTCTTCGGTCAGGAGAGCGACGTGCAGAGTGAGCACGTATATTTCCGGCGGCTTGCGCTTCGGGCGCGTGGGGAGAGGCCGCTTGTGCTCTCGGAATTCGGTGGATATGCGTGTGCCGTGGAAGGACATTTGTTCCAATCCGGGCGAGAATACGGGTATAAAACGCTTCGTTCGTGCGATGCACTGACGCAGGCGCTTGCGCGGTTATATCGGGAGGAGGTGCTTCCGATGCTGAAGCAAGGTTTGTGTGTAACGATATACACACAAGTGAGCGACGTTGAAGACGAGATCAACGGACTGCTCACCTACGATCGGTCTGTGTGCAAGGCTGACGTTTTGGTGATGGCTTCTCTTGCGGTAGAGCTGCGTGCGGTGTTTGATGCACAGTACGGAGGCAATGGTGTCGAGGATGTGGATTCCGGTGACGTGTGAAACGATACACAAAAGATAGGCGCACAGTTCGCGGAATGTGCAACGATACACGCGTGTGGGGCGCGGTGTGGTGCACCGGGATAGGGAGGATTCGTTTCTTTTATAAAAAGGTGGGTGCAGCTGCAGGCGAAATGCTTGCGGCTGCTCCTGCTTTTTGGGGGTAAGCGGCGGTGAGCGGGGGAGTGTGTCTGTGGGATGAACGACGGATGAACAGAACATAAATTCGGCAAACAACCTTGACAAACGTGACTTTATGTGGTATAATATGCCACAACAAGAACAAATGTTCTAAATGGAGTGTTTTGAATTTGGATGCGAACAGAAGGGAGGATACATACGGAAACGATGGAATGGGAGCATCTTCCCCGCGCTCCGCAGGAGCTCGGAGGGGAGATTGAGGAGGCTATGATTGACGCGGTGCCGGAAGCTGTGGAGGAGGCGGAAGCGGATTCGGTTTGGGAGCAGCTGCTGCAGCTTGCCAAGAGCGGAGATATCCGTGCAATCAAGCTATATTATGAAATGCAGGAAAAGCGGCAGCGTACGGGTGAGGGGGATGCGGCGGCAATGACGCAGATGGCGCAGATCCGACGCGCTGTATTCGGTGAGGACGGGAATGGCTGAGCGTATGGTGCCTTCGTTATTCTCAGAGGTGCGTGCGGGAGGTGTCGTTTGCGGGGGCCCGGGGTCCTTGCCGTATTGCTTTGGTGAGAAGCACGTTGCTTATATGCGGCGTGCCCTTGACTGTACGCTCAACGTTGCGGAAGGGGCGGTACGATCCGGAAAAACGGTCGACAACCTTTTTGTCTTTGCACATTTTTTGGAGGGGACGTCCGATCATCTTCATCTTGCGACGGGAGCGACTGCGATTACGGCAAAGGTTACGCTGGGCGACGGCGGTGGGTTCGGGCTGGAAGCGATTTTTCGCGGACGGTGCCGATGGGGAAAGTATCTGGGGTGCGAGGCGCTTCGCATTCAGACTCCGACCGGAGAAAAAACGGTGCTGTTCGTTGGTGGTAAGAATGCGGATTCCTACAAGCATATCCGCGGATTATCCATTGGAATGTGGCTTGCGACGGAGATCAATCTGCATCATCCCTCGTTCATTCGTGAGGCATTTTCCAGGCAGCTGGCGGCAGCGGAGCGGCGTATTTTCTGGGATTTGAACCCGGATGCGCCGGGGGCTCCGATCTATCGCGACTTTTTGGACCGGTACGCCTCCATGACGGCAGCTGGAACACTGTCTGCCGATTTTTACAATCACGCACACTTCACGATATTCGACAATGCGGCGATCCCACGCGAGCGGCTTGCCGATATTTTGGCGCAGTATGAACCCGGATCGGTATGGTACAGGCGCGATATCGACGGCATACGGTGTGCGGCTGAGGGTATGGTATACACGCGGTTTGCAGAGGATCCGGATGCGTTTTTGATCGAGCAGTCCGAGGTGCCGCCGCTTGCGTTTGCATCGGTTGGCGTTGACTTTGGCGGAAATCGCTCGAAGACGGCGTTCGTTGCCTGCGGCTTTTCTCCGGGCTTTTCCGATCTGTACGCGCTGTCTGCGTCACATCTGCGGCAGGGGGTGCGGGAGATCACATCGGAGGAGGTCAATGCGGCGGCGATCTCCTTCCTTGCGGAGCTGCACTCGCGATTTCCGGGGGTGCCGGTGCGGTATATGTTTTGCGACAGTGAGGCGCAATATCTCATCGGCGGTCTGCGGCGGGCGCTTCATGCCGATCCGCGTCCCTATATCCGGTCGGTATCCGTACAGAATTCGCAGAAAAAGCCCATCTCAGAGCGTATTTTGTGCGAAAACTCGATGATTGCCTCTCACCGTCTGCATTTGGTGCGCGGAACGACTGACGTACTGTGTGCGGGCTTATGCGGGGCGATGTGGGACCCCGGGGCTGCAGGCGACATCCGAATGGATAATTTTTCCTCGGACATTGACATTCTGGATGCCTTTGAGTATGCCTTTGAGGGATATTTACAGAAGCTTCGCTGAGGGGGCGGATGATTTCAAAGAAAGGAAGCTTTCGGTATGCGAAAGCCACGGTGATGAACATGACGGATGCAATACTTGCGTTTTTGAAGCGTACACAGGGGACGGCGCCTCCCTCGGTGCTGTATCAGGAAATCGAACGCTGTGCAGCGTGGTGGCGCGGACTTTACGAGCCGTTTCACGTTTCGGAGGAGCGGTACGGAGGCGGTGCGGTGCGCCGCAGGGAAATGTACAAGATGGGGATGGCCAAGAAGATCTGCGAGGATTGGGCGGGGGTTTTAGTCAACGATCGCACGTCGCTGACGACGGGGGACGTTCTTCTGGATGGGGTGCTGATAGGAGAACAGCCTCGCGGAGGCGTTCTGACTGCCGACGATTTTTGGGGAAGACTGAGCGGCTTCGTCGAGGTGGTGTTTGCGCTTGGCACGGGGGCTGCGGTTGCGAAGCTGTCCGGCGTGGAATGCGACGAGGACGGTGCTGCCGTTTCCGCCGAGGCGATGGCGCTGGATTTCATTCCTGCTGACAGGATATTTCCTTTGCGCGTGGAGAACGGCAGGATCGTTTCGTGCGCATTTGCAGAGCAGATCACAGATACAAAGGATGGCACGGTCGTTTATTTGTCCGTGCATGAAAAAATATGCGAACATTTGTTCTGTATAACCAACTATGCAATTGCCTCGGACGGCACGGAGCGAGCGCTGCCTGCCGGCGTTCGCGGACGCCTGACGGTTTCCTTTCCTCTGTTTGCGATCCTGACACCCAACACGCTCCCCGTGAGCGGCTATGCGATGGCCTTTGGCATGGGCGCCTCCGTCTTTGCATGTGCGGAGGACAATCTGCGCGGCGTTGACCTTGCGTACAACAACTTCTGCCGTGATCTGTATTTGGGCGGCAAGAAGGTATTTATGAATCAGTCTCTGGTGGCGGAGGATAAATTCGGGAATCGGGTGGCGCCGGACGATGTGGCGCAGCAGCTTTTCATGACGGTCGGAGATGGAGATCTTTCGGCGGAGGCAATGATCGTTGAGCACAATCCGGCGCTTCGCACCGAGGAAAACTGTGCGGCCTTGCAGGCGCAGCTGGATTACCTTTCCTTTAAGGTTGGCTTTGGCGCGCGGCATTATCGCTTTTCCGGGGATCGTGTGGTCACGGCAACGCAGTATGCAGGAGAACGACAGGAGATGTTCCGCTGGGCGGCAAAGCATTATTTGCACATGGAGCATTTCCTTGGTGCACTTGCGGCGATGGGGCGTGCCTTCTGCGTGACGCTGCGCGGTATGGCGCTGCCGCCGCTGGGCGCTGTTCACGTTGATTTTGACGACAGCTTTTTCGTCGATCCTGCGGCAGAGCGTGCCCGGGATCTTGCCGAGGTGCAGGCGGGGCTGATGGCGCCCTGGGAGTTCCGCGTGCGCTACTACGGAGAATCTGAGGCTGCGGCGCGGGAAATGATCGCTTCCATTGGTGGGGGCGGCACTTTACAAGGCAAGGAGGGATAAGATATGAACGAGGAAGAAATGACGGATACTGATGCGGTATCCGACGGTACTGCGGGGGCGGCTTCTTCTCCTGAGGGGGGAGGGGAGGCGGGGCACCGTGCGCAGGCGCATCTTCGTGTACAGTGGGCACTGGAGGATCTTCTTGCGTCATCGGGGGCACGTGATCCGGAGGATCTGCGGATGCTTCTTGCGGTGGACGCAAGGGATATTCCGTCCGATGAGGGCGGGGCTCCGGATCTTTCGGCTGTGCGCGGACGTATTGCACAGCTTAAGCGTGAGAAGCAGTATCTGTTTTCTGTCGGTGACGGTACGGCAGCAGGTGCATCCGGTGTTCGGTTTGCACCGGAGGGGCACGTGGACGAGCGAATGCTGTCCGACGAGGAATTCTACCGTCGAAAAATGGCCGTGATGACACGGCGCAGACGATAAGCGGGATGAGCGGTGCTCTGAACGAAAAAACTTGGTTTTGAAAACAGGAGGTATTTTACAAAATGGCAAATTCTTTTGTAACACTGAAGGACATTGCACGCACGGCGCTTCCGCATCTGATGAACAATCTGGTGTTTCCGCGCCTGGTGCACAACGATTTTTCCGATGGCCTTGCGGCAAAGCAGGGTGACACCGTGCAGATCAGAAAGCCGGTCAATTACGTTGCGCAGGAGTTTGATGCGACGGCCGGAACGCAGGTGCAGGATCTGATCGAGGATAGCGTGGAGGTTCGTCTGGACAAGATCGCAACGGTTGACATTGAGGTTTCCGCGCTGGATGCGGCACTCAATTTTGACTCTGTGGAGCGTCTGTTTATCGAGCCTGCGGCGATTGCGCTTGCGGAGAAGATCAATGCGGACGGTCTGCTTTTATACCGCGATATTGCATCCTGCGTCGGTGAACCCGGCATTACGCCCTGCACGCTGGAGGAGCTGTCTACGATCCGCGGTGCGCTCAACTATCAGGCGGTGCCGCAGTATCCCCGTTATGCGGTATGGGATACGGTTGCGGACACGGCACTCACGACCATCCCCGCGCTTGTCAATGCGGATAAGTCCGGCTCTACCGCCGCACTCCGCGAGGGGTCGCTCGGTCGTATCTTCGGTGTGGACCACTATATGAGCCAATCCGTCGCACAGCATCGAACGGCGATGGAGCTTTATCAGGGTGTCAATCTGAGCGAGGCCGGAGCAAAGGGCGCGCAGACCATTCACGTCAAGGGTGTTGCTCTTGCGGGCCATTTTGTCAAGGGTGATTTGATTGCCATTGACGGCCACACCTACACCATTACGGAGGATTCTGCGGAGGCTGCCGGAAATGCCATCCGCGACATCAGAATCTTCCCCGGTCTGGTGGATGATTACGATGCAGAGCAGCAGATCATTGTGCTTGGCGATCACACGGCAAATCTTGCGTTCCATCCCTCTGCCTTTGCGTTTGTTTCCCGTCCGCTGTCTGCGCCTGCAGGCGTTGAGTCCTACGTGACCAGCTACGACGGCATTTCTCTGCGTGTGGTACGCGGCTACGACATGAAGCATAAGCGCGAGATGCTGTCTATGGACGTTCTGTATGCGTACAAGACGGTTTATCCGGAAATGGCGGTGCGCTGCCTTGGCTGATACGGTCGTATCCGGTTACGGAGCGCTTGCCGTCTATCGGTCGGACTATGAGGATGACATCGACGAGGCGTCCTTTGCACGCTACGACCGCATTGCATCGAGAATGATTGATGCGCTTGCCGGCCGTACGGTGGATGCCGGAAATCCGGCAGTACAGGAGGCGGCCCATTGGCAGATCTGGTTTATGCGGCAGCGCGGATCGGTGAAGGCCTGCATGGAGTCGCTTCCGAAAAAGGAACGGTTTGCCGAATATTCCATCGAGCGTGCATCCTCTGAGGACAGAGGCGGTGTGACGCTGTTTGGGATGGAGGTCTGTCCGATGATGCTGTCTGTGCTTCGCGTGGGGGGAGTGATCTCGCTGTGGATATGACGCTTGGGGGAGCGCTGGAGCCAGAGGCTGTAACGCTTTGGTGCTTCGTATCCGAGGGGGAGGACGGCGTTGCCGTCTGGCATCCCATCGTACTGCAGGCATACCTTGCGCACGGAAGACGGGCGTCGGAGCTCTCGCTTGGGACGGGCGGATGCCGGGGGACGGAGCTGCAGCTTCGCGGTTTTCTGTTCGCGCCGGACGGCGGGGAACTGTCTGTGCCGATGCCGATGCCGGGGTGTGACAGAATGACGCTTGGCGTAGGGCTGGCGGCGGAATCGCCGTTTGCGTGTGATGGTCCCGTTTATCTGATCACCGATGCGGACAGGCCGCCGCGGATGTCCGACGGGATGCTTGTGGACTGGCTGCATTTTACCGCTGAGGCGGACGGGGGACGGTGCTGAGCGATGCGGCGTCCCCGGCACTGCCGGGGACGGCTGCAGCGTACGGATAGAAAGGAGCTTTTTTGAATGAACGATAATCTGCATGGATCCTTGGATGCGGCGGTTGTACTGTATCGGTTTTTCTGCACGTTTCCCGGATTCGGGGAAGTATGTCCGCTTGGCTTTGAGGGGCAGGCGGGAAAATGCGGTGCGGTTTTTTCTATGGAGCCTTTGCGAAATTCTCGCCGCCGTTATATCAACGGTGGGGAGATGTATACCGCCGCCTGTACGATCAGCCGCTGTGTTCAGGATATGGATGGCGCACACAGACTGCGTCTTACGGAATGGTTTTCTTCCTTGTCTGCGTATGCTGAGGTTTACGGGAAAGCGCTTTCGGGGGACGGAGGCGGTCTGATCGAGCGCGTTCGTCCGGCTTCCGTGCCGGCGCGGCTCAGGATGACTGCTGATGGGGCGGTCTGGGAGATGCGTTTCTTTGCGGAGATCCGTATTTAAAGGAAATTTTGAATTCAGGAGGAAAAACTGATGAGTCTGATCACAAGAAGCGCGATGCGCTCTTATCTGTCTGTGGACGGGGTATACAATGAGATCGGGGAGGGCTTTACCGACTTTACGGAAAACAAAAATCCCCGTGAATATTCCCGCCGCTATATTCACGAATCTACGGAGCGTACCGATCTGGTTGGGTTTGCACCGAGCGTGACCTACGCGTTTGACGTCTGTGACGCCGACTGCGTGCAGGAGCATCTTCTGAAGATGACGATGGAGGAGGAGGTTGGCGCGGATGCGCGTGTGACTGTCGTGACGGCGTTCTTATACCGCCCGGGAGAGAGAGAGGGATGCGTGCGCGCCATCCGACGCGCGTATACGGTCTGTCCTGCGCGTCTTGGCAGCGGTACGGAGGCGCTGATTTGCTCCGGCACGATGAAGGCGTGCGCGGAGGCGGAGGTGGGCGAATTTGATCCGCAGGCGCGTCTCTTTTATGCCGCAGGTACGGAGGAGGCCGTATGAAGCCGTTTGTGTGCGGAGAACGGCGTTACGCATTTGATATTACGAATGCGGATGATATGCGGCGTCTTGAGGGGGCGTTTGCACAGCTTTGTGCACGCGCGGATGTACTTTCCGGCGTGGAGGGCGAGGGAGCGGGAAACGCTTCTGCACGGCTTTCGGCGCTGTTCGATGCGTACTGTGCGTTCTTTGAGGCGGTGTTTCCCACGCGCGGGCGGGAGATCGTTGGAAATGAGCCCAGCGCAGGTCATGCGGCGAGGATCTTCGACAGATTCTGCACATATTTGCGGGACGGTCTCCAGGAGGAGAAACGGATTGACGATGCGGTGCGCCGGATGTATCTTGGTGAGCGTACCGCCGGGGACACATGAGCGCGGCTGGGCTTCCGTTTTGGGAGCTTCCGAAAACGCTGTGGATCCACGGCGAATGTGTATCGATAAACACGGATTTTCGGGCGGGGATCCGTGTGCGTCAGATGTGGTGGGATCCGTATTTCCGTGAGCGGGGAGATCTGTTTTGGCGGTATGCTGGGCAGATTTTATGCGGGGAGGAGGCTGCGCTTGTTTGGGACGAGGATGCGGCGGTGACGCTTCTGTGGTATTTGCTGGATGGGCGTGTGCCGTGCTCTGTGATCCGGCGCCGTCTTTCACAAGCTGCGTCCGATGACCAAACGGAGGCGGTGGTGCCTTGCGAGGAGGGGCTGTCGTACGTTTGGGATATGCCGCTGATTGCGGCATCCTTTCTGCAGGTTTATGGAATTTCGCTTGCGCGGGAGGAGCTGCATCTTTGGGAATTTGACGCGCTGCTTGCGGCACTTCCTGACGACTGTGCACTTTGCAGGACGCTGCGTGCGCGAGGGGCGGACCTTTCGCAGATCGCGGATGACACGCTTCGCGCGGCGGCTGCCGCAGAGCGTATCCGGGCGCGTGTGCCGAAGGATGCGGCGCTTCACGAAATGTGCAACGATTTACACATATGCACAGTCGGAGAATGCTGATTGTGTAACGATAAACAAAAATGGACGCGGTTCGTTGGCAGGATTGCTGCTTGTGTGAATCGATACACATACGGCGGTGCAAAAGAAAACGGAGCGTCGATCAAATGTGACAGACGGATGCGGTGGCTTTGCGGCGTCTGTGCCCATGGAGGGCAGGGGGCGCTGCGGGAGCATTCGCAATTCCCAAAGAAAGGAAGCTTCCGTCGGAACGGAGGCTATGGTGACTATGATGCAGAATGCAGACGGAACGGTAATGAGCCATGCGGCTGTGGATTCCTTTGCAATCACGGAGGGGCTTGAGAGGATGCGTGCCATTCTCGGTGAAGCCTGTACCTGGACGGAAGCGCGATTCGGTACGGCCGGCAATGCTGCGGCCGGGGCGGGCGAGGAAATTGCAGGCAGAATCGTTGATGGAATGCGGGACGAAATTTCGGGATCGGCGAACGCGCTTCTTTCATCGGCTCACACGCTTGCAGATCAGATGCTTTCGGGGCTGAAGAATAGGCTTGGCGTTTAAGCCTTATCCCGCGTAATGCGGGAGGAGGTCGGGCGCGCCGGCGGGTACGGTGTGTTGTCGGGGAGGTCCGGAGAGGCGGTGCAGCAAACGCTTCCTGCGGCAATGATGGGCTCGGCTGCCGGACTTCTTCGCGTCGGAGCGCCCGGACGGAGCAGTATGGGTGCGGTATCCTCCGCATCGGCTGCTGCGTCCGCAGACGCCGGACGTATCCGGAGTGTGAGCGGAAACACGTTTATTTTCCAAAAGCCTGTGGAGACACCGTACAGGCACGCGCAGGCGATCAGACAGACGATGGAGGAGATCTTATATGGCGGGTGAGAAAAACAGATCGGACGTACAGATACTTTTGCGGCTCGGTGAGCGGGAGATCCGTATTGGCGGTGCGGCAATCGACACGCCGTACAAACTGCTTGCGGGCGGAATGGAGGGCTTTGAGGCATCGGAATCGGTTGTGGAAACGATGGAGCACGCCCTGCGGGACGGCTCCTCTGTGATGTCAAGACGGCTTTCGGGACGAGATCTTGTCATTACGTTTGAGGTTGCGGATTATGCGGACACGGAACGGTACAAGGCGGAGCTTCTGTCGTTTTTTGATCCGTCTGCCGACGGTGTTCTGACCGTGCTCCGCACCTCTCCTGCGGGGGTTGTGACGGAGCGCAGGATCGGGTGTGTTCTGTGCGGGCGCGTTTCGATGGTACAGGAGACGCTGTTTTCCTATCTGCGCGTACGCGTGCCGCTATTCTGCCCGGATCCGTATTTTGTGAGCGGTGTGCGCAGAGTTTCGTTTTCTGTACGTGCCGAGCCGCACCTGACGTTTCCCTTGACGGTTACAAAGGAGTCCGGTCTGACGGTGGGACGTTGGGTGCCTGCGGAAACGCTGGTGATCGAAAACAACGGGGATGCACCGACGGGATTCGTATTTACGCTGGAGGGGCGCGATGCAGCACCCGGAGATCCGTGTATTTTGTACCATCCGTATTTGCGGAGAGAGGAGGACGGTGCGTACGTCGGGCTGCTTCTCGGAATGACATCCGGGGACCGTGCGGAGCTCTCTACGGTGCCCGGTGACAAGTATGTGCGCTTCAACGGAGAGCGCTGTATGCGGTTTGCACGGGAGAGCGCGTTCTTTTCTCTGCTGCGGGGGAAGAACACCCTGACGCTCGGTGCGCGCTCCATATATGGGCTTCCCGTCGCATCCGTTTCTTTTTACGAGAGGTATTTCGGTGCGTGAGTGGGAATCGATTCTCAAGGAAAGGAAGCTTCCCGGGGTGGGGGCTGTGGTGATGGATCATGACGGAGCTGTATTTACTTGACAGACGGCTTGAGCGGACGTTCGGTCCCATTGACGATTTCGTATCGTTGGTTTGGACGGAGCGGTATTTTGAGAACGGGACGTTTACGCTGGTGCTTCCGTTGTCCCGTGCGCTGTTTTCTGCGGTGATGGAGGCGCGCTTCTTGGAGGTGCGCGGTCACAGCGGGCTTGGGCGCATTGAGAAGGTCCGCTTCAGCGGGCCGGACGGCACGGGACATCTGACGGTGTCCGGGCGAATGGCGGAATCTCTGCTTGGGGATCGGATCCTGCCGCGCGGAACTGTGGTGAGCGGTGCTTTGTGTCAGTCTCTTGAGGCGCTTGTTGAGGCAAATGCGTGCGCGGGTGCGGGAGAACGTGCGATTCCCGGTCTGCACGTGCTGTCCGGTGTACCGACGGGGGCAGAATCGCTTACCATGCACGAGTTTCCCGGCGGAAAGCAGCTTGATGCGTTTTTATATACGGTCCTTGGCGAGCATGGAATGTCGTATCGTGTGACGCTGAATGCGGACGGAACTGCGCTTCAGTTTTTCTTGGTGCGCGGACTTGACAGAACGCAGGCACAGGAGGAAAACAGCTTTGCGGTGTTTTCGACCTCCTTTTCAACGATCGGGGAGATTTCCTTTCTTTACGACACGGAGGATCACCGCAATTACGCTGTGATTGCCGGCGAGGGTGAGGGGGAGGCACGCGTGGAGGTTACGCTGGATCTGCGCACCTCGCCGGACGAGGAGCTTCGTGAGCTGTTCGTGGATGCGCGTGATCTGCGGTCGGTCAGCGGCGGCACGGCGATGGGCGCTCAGGCCTACCGGAATCTGTTGCTGGCGCGCGGGCGGGAGCGTCTTTCCGCGCGCAGCAGGATCGCACAGGTCAGCGGCACGGCCGCTGCGTATGCGGTTCCGGAGGAAACGGCCGGTACGGATGGGCGCGCTGTGCATGGCGGCTCTATGATGGCGGGGGTGGATTACGCGCTTGGCGATCTTTGTGATATTTCCTCGGAGTCCCTTGGTACGGTATGGTCGGAGCGTGTGACGGAAATCACCTATATTTACGAGGGGCGCTTCGTGCGGATTGAGCCTCGGTTCGGCACGGCGTATCCCGATTTGCGGACATATATTAAGCGAGCAGGCACACATTGCGTGCTGTGATCGTATTTTACGGAAGGATGGAATGGTATGAGTCTGATTTCAGGTATTTTCAATTCGACTGCGGTTGAGATCGGTGAGGACGGTCTTGTGCGCGGCAACAAGGCGGTGGATGCGTCGTTTCTGGCGGAGCTGTTTTCCTCGTTTCTTTCAAACGGCGTTGTTGGGGAGGGGGCGTTTCGCTCTTCTCTTGCCGCAGAGGGCGGAATGTCTGTGGCAACGTATCCCGGTGCTTGTTACATACAGGGGTATTTTGCGTACGACAAGCAGCCGGAGCTGATCACGTTTCCTGTGTCGCCGGATTCCCGCATTGCGGCGCGTGTTTTGCGGCTGGATTTGACGGATGGCAGTATTCGTTCGTTTTGGGTGGTCTGTGCACGTGCAGGGGGCGTGCTGGTATCGGCGTCTGACGGTCAGGTATTACCTATTCGAAGTGATACCGTTTACGATTTGGTGACGTGTATCGTGGAGATTCCGGGGAATGCCACGGCGCTGATGAGAGATTGGGTGCAGGATACACGCGGAGATGCTGCGCTGTGCGGCTTTGCAGGTCTGAAGCTTGCGACGAAATAACGTCGGACGGAATCAAAGCTGACCACGGCGGATTCTGATTTTTTTTCAGGACGTTTTGCTTGTGCCGGAAATGCACAAAAAAGCCCCTCGTGCGG
>JAGBZV010000168.1 GCA_017628075.1 Clostridia bacterium | reverse complement strand
TCCGTCAAAAGCCTGCAGGCGCACTCCATTTTCACGGTGAGAATATACTGATACGGTGTCATTTGCAAATGTCTGCGAAACAACCGCTCAAGCGAGGATTGGCTGATAAAGAAGCGCTCTCTGATTGGAGAAAGGGATTGAAGCTCCTCGTAATGCTCCGCTATATAGGAGAGAATATTCTGCAACAGCTGCGGATATTCCGGATACTGCTCGGCACCAACCGCATTCTCCAAAACGGAAAACAGCTTGTATGTGGCGGACAGCTTCCGAAAATGCTCACAATCCGGATCCGCGTAATATTCGGTGAGACTGCGAAGCAGCGCAAGAAACGAATCCCGCTCCTCTGCCTGAAAATGCAGATGCGTCTGCTCCGCCAGACGGGAAAACAGGTATGTCAGCTGTTTGTCCGTCGAATAAAAGAAAATACAGTAGTGCTCATGCCAGCCGCTGTGATTGATAACAGCCCGGTGCATGGTATTTGGCTCTGTAAATATAATGTCTCCCACAGACAACTCGTAAATTCTGTGATTGACAACGAACGAAATGTCTCCTCCAAGATAAACGTACATTTCGTAATGCGGATGAATATGCGCATCTGTGTTCGGAGAATCGGCGGCAATGTACGCGTTGTGGTACGACCAAAGAATCGGAAGTGCGCGGCTTTCGGGAAAAATCACTTCATAAACATCGTTTTGTTCTATCGACAACATACGCCCACCTTTCTTTTGAACATATGACGATTATACCATATTTTATGCTGGATTGTCAATAGAATTGTGCGATAAAATGTGATATACTGTTTACGAATTAGGCAATAGCCGTCTTTATTGCCTGTAAATTTCGAAGAGAGAAGGTCTGTGATATTAAAAGCTCTGCCAAACACTACGCCGGCACCTTTGGCGATACCGTTTCCGATTTATGCTGTGACAACTCCGATGGATTTGCAAGCGACAGGCGCGCACTGATAGAATCAGGCTCGCTGTCAACAATCGCTCAAGCCATCTCCACCGGCACATTCCACACCGTTCTGCTGATCGCAATGGGGGCAAGCGACGCCTATATTGGTTACATCGCCATGGCAGCGACTCTATGTATGGCGATGCAATTTCCTGCTCCCCTGTTTTGGGAAAGACTTCGCACACGAAAGTCCCTGATTCTCGGTCTTGGTGTATTCAGCGAACTTCTGACATATATCGGGCTCCCATGTGCCGTCGTGCTTCCGGTCAGTACCACGTGGAAGCTTGCACTGTTCATGATTCTCACCCTTTTGACTGGATGCCTCAACCAGTTTTGTCTGCCTGCGCGCAACGCCTGGACCATGCAGTGTATCCCTTTTTCCAAACGCGTCAGTTATACCTCGCTTACCTCGATGATCAACACTGTTGTAAATGTTATATCCGTATTTCTTGCAGGCTTGTTTTTGGATACCATGGAGGCACAGGAACTGTCCATCGGCACGATTTCCCCGGCAATGACGGCCATCCTCATCCTCCGCGCTCTTGCCTGCGCCCTCGCCGTCGCATCAACGCTGATCCTTGCCATCCGCGTCAAGGAAAGTGCCTATCAGGCTGAGACATCGCCGACAGTAAACCTCTCCATGCTCCTGCTTCCACTCAAGAACAAGCGGTTTTTCAGCATTGTTCTGATCCCCTGCCTGTGGGCAATGGCCAGCGGCATCATCGGCAACTACTTTACCTTACATATCATTGATAACGTACATCTGTCCTACACCGTCATTTCCTCAGCCAGCTTGATCAGCACGCCAATGATCCTGCTTGTTACTCCCATCTGGACAAAGCTGCTGCGGCGCTGCAATTGGCTGCCAACACTTGCTTGGGCAATGCTCGGCTACTGTCTTGCTTATTTCTGTAACGTACTAATCTCTGAAAACTCTACTTATTTTTATTTCATTGCTATCATCGTTGGTCATCTGTTTCAGCCCGGTGTTACGATGATTACGAGTAATCTCATCTACGTTTATATGCCAGAGGAAAGCCGTACCGCATATTTCTCGTTTTATTCCCTTTTGACAACCGCATTTACACTACTGGGTCAAGGAATCGGTACACTGTTCGTCAGCATGACAGTCTCCGTACGGTTTACGCTGTTCGGAATTCCCATCTGCAATCTGCAGCTCGTTAGTGCACTGGCAGCAGGTGTCGGCATTGTCCTTGCCTGCACAATTTTTGCAAGAAAGAACAGCATCCGCTCCGATATATCCGTTCAATAAAATCCCTGCCTACAAGCAAAACTCTATAGAAAAACCGCACCGTCTTCCGGTACTTGTGACCCGAAGGCGGTGTTGTTGTCTTCCGGGCAGCCTAAGTCTGCGCCCAAGGAGCCGATAAAGGGGATACAGCACATCTTTTTTTCGAAAACATCTTGCGATATCCTGACAAATGTGGTATAATATGCGTATGTGAGTTCGAAACCATCCTCACAATAAACAAAACTATGGAGGAAAACCAAATATGAATCGCAAGCAGAAGATCCATTCCTTAACCTGCGGCGCACTGATTGCCGCGCTGTATGTCGCTTTTACCTACGTTTCCGCGCTGTTCGGCCTGTCCGGAGGTGTGATCCAGCTTCGGCTGTCAGAGATGCTATCCGTATTGCCGGCAATTCTTCCGGCTGTATACGCTCCTGGCTCTGTACTCGGGCTGTTCACCGGCTGTATTCTTGCAAATGCGCTGACAGGCGCACTCGTTTGGGATATTGTATTCGGTTCGCTGGCAACGCTGATCGGTGCACTCGGTACATACGCCCTGCGGCGCGCAGCACGCATCGGCATCACACTTGCGCCCGTTCCGCCGATCCTGGCAAATACCCTGATCGTCCCCTTCGTTTTGCAGCAGGCCTACGGTGCGGAGGATGCCTTGTGGTTCCTTATGCTGACGGTTGGCATTGGTGAGGTGCTGTCATGCGGTGTGCTTGGCACACTTCTGACAAAATTTCTGACGAGCCGATTCCAATCCATGCAGTCCATGAAATAAACCGTCGCGGAGGCGTCGGCATCCCATCGTCCGGCGTGTCCAAAAATGCGTATGCAAGTGAAAAAACGCAGAAAAGCTCTTGACAAATCTGCTTCTGCGTGCTATAATATTTCCCATAGACTCACATAGGTGATTTCCAATGCGGTATAAACCGCATACGACAAACGAAAACCGTTGAAGCGGAGATAAAGGCTTTGATGCCGCCACAGAGAGCCCGCGGTGCTGGGATGCGGGTGCGAAACACACTGTCAAATGGACCGCTGAGGGTGCAGAGGAACATAGGGATTGCTTTTCCCTGTCAGTATTCTGCAACGTCCGGCATAGATCTGACCGATTGTTCGTCAGACAACGCCTGCACACGTCAGATGCAAGGGATGTGACAGCATCCGGAAAAGAGCGTACGGCGAAGCCGTAAAGCAAGGTGGCACCGCGGATACAGCATGACATTCTGTCGCTTATTCGTCCTTGACAGAAGAAACGCCTTCTGTCAAGGACTATTTTTTTGGAGGATCATACCATGCTGCTTCTGACAAAACGATGGCGTCCCCGGTACACAGCTTAACCGCATAGAATCCACCAGATCGTATACAAAAAACAATACCATCAAATCCTAATAATATTGCACGGAGGAATTTCCAATGATTTTCAACAACGTTGATTTTGAAACATATTTTAAGCATTACCCGGACCAAAACGGCTATTTTGGTAAATACGGCGGCGCATATATCTCCGATGAGCTTAAAAATGCGATGCGCGAGATCGATGAGGCATACTTCACAATCTGCAAGTCCGCAAAGTTCATCAATGAGCTCAGACGGATCCGCCGCGATTTTCAGGGCCGCCCCACGCCGATCACACACCTTGAGCGTCTTTCCAACTCCCTTGGCAACGTTCAGCTTTACGTAAAGCGCGAGGACCTCAACCACACCGGTGCACACAAGCTCAATCACTGCATGGGCGAGGTGCTTCTGGCAAAATTTATGGGAAAGAAGAAGGTCATCGCAGAAACCGGCGCCGGACAGCACGGTGTCGCACTCGCAACGGCTGCCGCATATTTCGGTATGGAATGTGACATCTACATGGGAACCGTCGACATTGCAAAGCAGGCCCCCAACGTTGCACGTATGAAGATCCTCGGCGCCAATGTCGTCGAAGTCACCCACGGTCTTGCTACGCTGAAGGAAGCCGTTGATGCCGCTTTCGAAGCATACGCCCGCGAGTATAAGGATGCCATCTACTGTATCGGCTCCGTCCTCGGCCCTCATCCCTTCCCTATGATGGTTCGTGATTTCCAGAGCATCGTAGGAATCGAGGCACGTGCACAGTTCCTTGAAATGACCGGTGAGCTTCCGGATGCTGTCGTTGCTTGTGTCGGCGGCGGTTCCAACTCCATGGGTATGTTCTCCGGCTTCCTCAACGATCCCGTTGATATTTACGGTGTTGAACCGCTCGGACGCGGCACAGCACTTGGCGATCACGCCGCATCCCTCACCTACGGTACAGAGGGCATCATGCACGGCTTCAATTCCATCATGCTCAAGGACGAAAACGGCGATCCCGCTCCCGTTTACTCCGTTGCCAGCGGCTTGGACTATCCCTCCTCCGGCCCCGAGCACGCATTTCTGCACGATCTCGGCCGTGTCAAATACGACGTCATCTCTGACGATGAAACGGTCGACGCCTTCTACACGCTTTCCCGTATGGAGGGTATCATTCCCGCCATCGAATCCGCACACGCCGTTGCATACGGAATGAAGTTGGCCAAGACCATGGGCAGAGGCTCCGTCCTCATGTGTCTGTCAGGCCGTGGCGACAAGGATATGGACTTCATCATCGAACAATACGGTATGCGCTGAGGATTACGTGCGATATCATCCAATCACGTTAGTATACCATGAAAAGGAGATGCTTTGATGAACTGGCTGCCTGCTATGCTCTCCAATCCGTACTTGATCACACCCATTACGTCATGGCTTGCCGCTCAAGTGCTCAAAACAATCATTTATGCCATTGTCAACCGTAAATTTGACATTACGCGTATGACCGGGGACGGTGGAATGCCGTCCGGTCACTCCGCAACCGTGACCTCTCTTGCTGTGATCGCCGCCCTTCTCTGCGGAGTCGGATCCTTCCAGTTTGCCGTATGTGCCATCCTTGCAATCATTGTTTGCCACGATGCCATGGGTGTCCGTCTTGAAACAGGGAAACAGGCAGAGGTCATCAACGATCTCATTGAAATCATTGACGTGCTGACCACAGAGGAGCTGCCGGAGGTCAAACTCAAGGAGCTTGTCGGCCACACGCCCATTCAGGTCCTCGCAGGTATTTTTGTAGGTATCTGCAACGCCGTTTTCATGTATTACGCGTTTTTCTTATGATTTTTCAAGGACAGTTTCGCTGGCCGATTTCTGCCCAAGCAGAAATGGGGTACTGCAAGGATTTACCTGCAGTACCCCATTCTCTTGTTTCGCACCAAACGCTCCATATCCCATCCGGCAGATCATTTGCCGAAAAAGCGTTTATGTTTTGTATCTGTCCCCGATATTTTTACTTTATTGCAAGTCTATACAAATGACATTTCCAGCCGGAACAGTCACTTCTTTTCCACCCACTTTACAAGTAATATCCTCGTCAAATGCATTGATGAGAATCTGTACACGCTTGCCGTCCGCCTCCCAAGCAGAGGACAGGATCTCGGGCAGATTGTGACCAAATGGTGCAAGACCGCATTCCACGGGCAAGCCTTCAATCATGCGTCCGTTATACAGGAACGGCTTGGCCTCCTCGCGGTAAAACTTCATCATCCTTGCGACAAACGCAAGTGCTTTTTCCTTGTCAGGCGCATGCACAAAGTCACGCGTACCCCAGCTATGCATCAGCGCGCCGTCGGGACAGAGAACAACCGTCATGCAGTCACCGATAGAGAACGAATAGCCCAATCGGTAACACAGAGTATCCATGGTAGTCGGGAACGGACAGCAGATCTGATTTCCCATGAAGTTGCGGACGTATTCGTGATAGAAATACGCATACAGCGGCACAGGACGTCCGATGAGGTAGCACAAGGGAAAACGATTGTCGGAAAACAGCAGATTGCCGATGAACGGTTCAGCCGCAGCAGATTCACATCCGAGCAGGATCTGTCCAGCCGTATCGTTCCACTCACCGAGGAGATTCTGCATATTCTCGGTCATCCACGGACCGGGCGCGGGCGCGTGACCGTGCTCCTTGGAATAGCAGAAATACTGTCCGCCGCCGTGGTTCTGGTCAAGAATCTGCGCATAATCAACCTTGGAGGTCAAAAGCGGCAGATACGCATCGGCAAGAATCGACTTGCCAAGCTCCGATGCCGGGCAAATGTCATAACCGGAGCGCTGACCGATACAGATTCTGGAAATCGAAATCTCACCGTTCGGTGCAGCGCACATACCTGCTTCCAATCCGTTCTTTTCGTAGGCTTCGGCGCAGTTGTAGTCTACCAGATTGGAGTTGATGGTATAGCCAAAGCCGGAGCAGTAGACACCAAGCATATGTCCGCGCGCATGCAGAGCCTCGAGATATTCGTCAAAGTTGTCGGGATCCCCGTACGGCGGCCATACATACGGCGGTGCCCACGGCGCGGTTCCCTCCCAGTGCATGAGCAGCACCAGCAGTCTTGCGTCGGTCTTCTCGGCAATCTCGTCGATCAGCGGAAGTCCGTTGGTGTACGGATACAGTCCGTTGGGATTCATCGGGATGTCCATGTCGTGAATGCCGCGAACGGGATAGGAGATGACAAACGGGTTGTCCTCATACCAGTCGGGCAGAGTTTTGTTGTCGGCAATCTTGGCCAGGCGCTTCGGCAGGTTTTCTTCAAACCACGTGCGGTAAACCTCTGCCGCCGCTTCCCAGTCGCCGGAAACGGGCTTGATAACGAACGGAAAGCCCGCTTCGTAATCTGCGCCATAATCGACACCGCAGAAGCAGCGGAAAATCATTTCCACGCCGCCCTTAGCGGAATTGAAGTCAATCCCCTTGACGCCGCGGGACGCGTCATGTGCGCCGAGATACAGCGCCGCTCTGCCGTCATCACCATCATAGAGATACGCCATCATCTGCGAGCAGATCATATTCGGGAAGATCAAGTACGAACCCCGCGACGGGTATTCGGGTTCTATCGAGCCAAGGCCCGATGCCTGGCGCATCTGTACTGAGTCAACGATTGCGCCCTCGTTGTACGGGTACAGCATTTCACCGTTCAGCGCACCACCCTCACCGCGCAGACTTGGCAGAATCAGCGGCATCACCTCGATCCACTCGATCATGTTTTCACCTGTATTCCGTGCGGTTACATATACGTTCAACGCACCGTCGGCGGTGATCATAGAGAGCGTGACCGTCATGCCGGAGGCACCAAAGCGATATGACAGCGTCAGCGCCGTTTCATGGATTTTTGCATCGCACAGTGTACCCGAAACGGAAGAAAACACCTCCGCATGTGCATCAGGACAGCGGACACAGAATCGAAACAGTGGTGATTCTGTCATAAGCAACGTTTTTGTACCGACTGTCATCGATACAACGCTGCCGCGAGCAGTATCGACTGAGATCATGCCATTGGAAAACTGTAGAATAGACATTGCATCTACCCCCTTCATTGTTTTATAGTATGGTTAAATCATACCATATTTTGCCATCAATGTCAAGATGCGGCAGCTGCATAATAACGCTTTATCCGAATTTTTTTATCTTCTGCAGGACGCTTTTTTGTGCTGTCCGTACATCCATCATAGCCGATCCAAAATACGTATTTGTCATATTAGAAAAAATTCTCACTCATAACAAGCATAACACGAGCTCATAATAACTGCGGAATCCCAAAAAGAGATTCCTGCAGAAATCCACGTCAGACCATAGCTGATATAGATCTCTGCAAAAAACATTAATGAACAAGGAGTTCGTATTATGTCTAAGAATAACAAGACGC
>JAGBZV010000167.1 GCA_017628075.1 Clostridia bacterium | reverse complement strand
GCTTATCTGAAATCAGACATCCTCGTTGAACGCCTTGACACAGCGGTAGGTTTCGTAGACGTCATATTTGGATACGACCTCGTACGGTGCGTGCATGGAGAGCACTGCAACGCCGATGTCAACGGTATCGATGTTGTGCGCGGAGATATATTTTGCGACAGTTCCGCCGCCGCCTGCATCGACCTTGCCCAGCTCGCCTGTCTGGAACAGAACGCCCTCGCGGGTGAGCAGGTTATGAATGTAGCCGACGTATTCAGCAGATGCGTCGTTGGTGCCGCCCTTTCCGCCGCTGCCCGTATACTTGGTGACGACGACGCCGCGGTGGACGTAGGAGGAGTTGCGGGATTCAAACTGACCGCTGAACTTGGGATCGAACGCGGCGTTGACGTCTGCGGACAGACACTTGGAATTTGCGCGCACCTTGTGGATGTTTGCGCCAAGGGTATTTGCAAGGTCGGCAAATAGGTCGGTCATAAGGCTGCCCTGCATACCGGTCGGACCGTCAGAGCCGGTTTCCTCCTTGTCTGCAAAGATGGCGTACAGGGTATGTACGGGATTCTCTGCTTCTACAGCGGCAAGCATCATCGGATACGCACAGACGCGGTCATCATGGCCGTATGCGCCGATGAGCGAGCGGTCAAGACCGATATCGCGTGCCTTCATTGCGGGAACGATGGACAGCTCTGCGCTCATCAGATCGCGCTCGGTGATGCCGTATCTCTCGTACAGAGCCGCAAGGAAGCTTAACTTATATTTCTGATCTGCGTGCTCGTCGTCAAAGGGAGATGCGCTCACGAGGACGTTGAGGCTTTCGCCGTCGATGGCGGTGCCGAGCGGGCGGGTGCTCTGCTCGCGGCCGAGATGCGGCAGAATATCTGTGATATAGAAGACGGGATCGCAGTCATCCTCACCGATGCAGATATCCACGGTCGTGCCGTCGGCACGGCAGACGGTGCCGTGCAGGGCAAGCGGAATGGTAACCCACTGCCACTTCTTGATGCCGCCGTAGTAGTGTGTTTTCAGATAGCAGGCACCCGTATCCTCATAGACGGGGTGCTGCTTGAGGTCGATGCGGGGAGAATCGACGTGTGCTGCGGAAATGCGGATGCCGTTTTCCAGTGATTCGGAGCCGATCACGAATACGTGCAGGGATTTGCCCCGGTTGTTGATATAGAATTTGTCGCCGGGCTTGACCTTCTGGCCGAAGGTATACGGAACGAAGCCGTGTGCCTCTGCCATTTTGATACCCTCAAGCACAGCCTCTCGCTCGGTTTTTGCTGCATCCAGGAATTTTGCATAGGGAACGCAGAATGCCTGCGCAGCATCGCGGATCTCCTTGGTAAGACCCTCGAATGCATCCTTCTGCTCATAGAACAAAAGATCCTTCAATTCCTGACCGCGGGATTTCTCGGAGGCGGTTTCATCAGCTGCCGCCTCTGTGGGAGAAACGATTTTTTCTTCCATATTAGTGTACTCCTTTTAACGATAATTGGTATTGGTATTATTCTAACACAGGATCCGGAAAAATGCAAGGGGGGAAAGCAAATTTTATTCGGTCTGCCCCTCGTAGAGCATCCGATAGATTTCCTCCGCCTCCGTGCAGCGGATGACGTACTGTTTCGTTTCGTTGATGGGAATGTTGACAAGAATGCCGTCGCGCGAGATCTCGGGATCCTCAAGCCATTGGTTGACGCGCGCATAGCCGGCGTTGTATGCGGCGTATACGGTATCCCACCGTCCGTAGCGTGCATACAGCCAGGACAGCAGATACGCACCTGCATCGATGTTATAGGCAGGAATGGCGATGGTGTCGGGGCTGCATTCCTCCCGCCGCAGAAAATAGATCCAATCGTAGGTGTCAGCGGTCAGCTGCATCAGTCCGATGGCATTGGCATGAGAAACGGCGTGCTCGTCAAATCCGCTTTCCGTATGAATGACGCCGTAGATGACCGATTCCGGGATATCCCAGCGCTCCGCGGCAAGCTCAACGAGTGCTATATATTTGCGCGGATAAAAGCGGTTGTAGGTGCGATGGGTGACCTCGTCCGTTGCGATTCCGATACACAGTGCGGCAAACAGCAGAATCGGGATGGCGAGCAGAATGCCTGCGAGGACGTGCAGACGCGCGGGGATCCGTCGTTTTCCTGCCATCAGAGGAGCCCCCACGAGCAAAGCTGCTCCTTCACACGTGCGGAGAGTTCCTCGGGAGCTCCGTCGTTTTGGAGCAGGATCTCACAGTGCTGTGCAAAATATGCGTCGTCGTGCTGTGCGTCGATGCGCGCCGATGCCTGCTCCGGGCTGAGTCCGTCACGCGCACGGATGCGTGCGATGCGATGTGCGCGGTCGGCGGTTACTGCAAGCAGATGGGTACATTCAGCATCAAAGCCGGACTCAAAGAGCTGCGGGGCGTCCACGCACGCGGCGCGGCAGCCGGCCGCACGCTGTGCGGCAAGCCAATCGCGCACAGATTCGAGGATATGGTGATGTGTGATGCGGTTCAGCGTGGCCAGCTTTTCCGCTTTTTTGTCCGCATCCGGCTCACCGAATACGCGCGCGGCAAGCCCTGCGCGGTCAAGCGTGCCATCGGCGTGCAAAATGTCTGCGCCGAATGCGTCGGCCAGAGCCTGCGTGCACGGCTGTCCCGGCGCACAGACGGTGCGCGATACGAGATCGGTATCCAGCGTTGGAATACCTGCCTCACGCATGGCGTCTGCGGCGACGCTCTTTCCGGCTCCGCTTCCGCCTGTCAGACCGATGACGGGAAATACGGGGATTTGTGCAGCCGCGTCCGATGCGGGATCAAGCACGGTAAAGCCGGCAGCCTTGGCAAGGCGATTGTACACGGCAAGACCGATGCCCTCCTTTGCGGGCGTGCGTGCATAGACGGTTTTGATGCGGGGGATATCGTCAAAGGCGCGCAGGCACGAGAACAGGCGGTGCGCCTGCATGGCGGGATCGTTTCGTTTTCCCATGTGCAGGGTGCGCGCGGGGGGGAGCGTTTCGTATTCTTCCTCGTAGACGAGAAATCCAACGTCAGGATCACAGCGGTGTGCCTGTAAAAAGGCATGGATCGCCTCCTCACTGCCGTGCAGAAGAACAACGGAAGCGTTTGGAGCGTAGTGGCGATATTTCATGCCGGGAGAAAGCGGCTTGAACTCTCCCGTGACCTTTTCGGTCACGATGCGGTCTACCCGGACGTGCTCTTCTCCGAGAAGACTGCACAGATCCTCATAGGTGATACCGCCTGGTCTGAGCAGGATCACATCCTCTCCCGCAAGCTGAATGACCGTGGATTCCACGCCGATTTCCGAGGGCTGGCCGGCAAGGATCATATCGACTCTGCCTGACAGGTCGTTTATGACGTGCTCGCTTGAGGTTGGAGAGGGATGACCGGAGAGGTTTGCGCTCGGTGCGGCGATCGGAACGCCGGACATCCGAATGAGTGCATTGGCAATGGGATCGGCGGGCAGACGGACGGCGACGGTGTCAAGTCCGCCCGTGACTGAGTCGGGGATACAGTCGCGCTTGGGCAGGATCATCGTCAGCGGACCTGGCCAGAAGGCGCAGGCAAGGCGGTAAAACAGCGGTGTGGTGCAGCAGTACGCCTCTGCCCAATCGACGTCTGCGATGTGGATGATGAGCGGATTGTCAGACGGACGACCTTTGGCGGCGTAGATCTTTTTCGCGGCATCGGCGTCAAGTGCGTTTCCGCCGAGTCCGTAGACCGTTTCGGTCGGAAACACGACAAGACCGCCGCTGCGGATGCAGGCTGCAGCGCGTGACAGCGAGGCCTGCTCTGCGGGACTTGCACCGGTTGTGACGGAAAGGATTTCGGTTTGCAGCATGGTGACCTCCTTATTCCAAAGAATCGTTCATGGCAAGCTTTGCGGCAATATCTGCCTCGCTGAGCGGCGTGATTACGGCATCCAGATTGCCGTTGAGCACATCCTCCAGGCAGTACAGCGTCAGACCGATACGGTGATCGGTACAGCGGCGCTGGGGATAATTATAGGTGCGGATCTTTTCTGAACGGTCGCCGGTGCCGATCTGGGATCTGCGTGCATCTGCGCGTGCAGTATCGCGTTTTTCCCGTTCGATCTCCCGGAGCTTGGAGCACAGCATTTTCATGGCGCGGTCGCGGTTTTTGAATTGGCTTCGCTCCTCCTGACATTCCACGACAAGACCGGTCGGCAGGTGTGTGATGCGGACAGCGGACTCCGTTTTATTGATATGCTGACCGCCAGCGCCGGAGGACTTGCAGGTTTCCATTTTGACGTCGGAGGCGGGAATATCGATTTCGACGTCCTCAATCTGGGGGAGGACGGCAACGGTTGCCGTCGAGGTCTGAATACGCCCCTGTGATTCCGTTTCGGGTACGCGCTGTACGCGGTGTACGCCGGATTCGTATTTCATGCGTGCCCATACGCCCTCGCCCTCGACGGAGAAGGTGATTTCCTTGATGCCGCCAAGCTCGGTTTCATTGAGGGACAGGATCGCGCATTTCCAGCCGCAGCGGTCTGCGTACATCCGATACATCCGATAGAGATTGGCACCGAACAGCGCCGCCTCCTCTCCGCCTGCACCCGCGCGGATCTCGACGATGGCAGATCGGTCGTCGTCCTCGTCGCGCGGCAGAAGCAGTATCCGCAGCTTACCCTCAAGATCGGACAAAAGCACCTGTGCGGCGGCGATTTCCTCGCGCGCAAGAGCCGCCATCTCACCGTCACCGCAGCTCTCCGCCTCGGAGAGGAGTGCGCTTGCATCGCAAAGCGTCTGCTGCACCGCAAGAGAGCGGCCGTATGCCTCGGCTATGGGTGCGAGTGCGCGATATTCGCGCATCCGTGCAAGATAGCGGGCACCGTCGGATAGAATATCGGGCTGCTGCAATTCCACCTCAATGGCGGCGTAGCGCATAGCCGGCTCACGGCAGCGGTCAAGAAGAGTCATGGTAGTAGCTCCTTATTATCGGAATATATCTGCGAATCGCATCTCAAAAAACGAGTTTGCAATCAAGCCTCTTGCAGAGGTGCTGCGGTATCGTACGAAAAGGGTTGTTGCAAGTTGAAAACTTGCAACAACCCAGGGGCACGAAGTGACCCGAATTTCCCGGTTTTCATGCGAAAATCGCATGAAAATGCACCTCGGATGAGGGACAAGGGAAACGTCTATGGGGCTGGGGCACGTAAGTGCAACAGCCCGTTTGCGTTTTCGGGAACGCGCGGCGGTCAGATGTACGGTGAAATCGGCATCTGACAGCGACGCTTTGCACGGGGTATATACTTTAATATGCGGTGATGGGGGTATTCATCACGGTATGCTTTGCCATCAGATCGTGATCGTATTCGATCTTCTCGAGCATCGGCGCAATTTTCTTTGCGTATACGTCGGATTTGACGTATTCCTTGAAATCACCCAGAAGAACGCTGTTTGCGCTGTTGTTCCAGCCGAGCTCGGGAAGCGCACAGCGGATCATGATATGCGTTGCGTAGGACGCATCGACGCGCCGCAGCTCACCGATCTTCATGTCGAATGCAGCGGAAATGAACGCATCCGGCAGAGCCGTGGAGCGCGATATGATATATCCGTCCTTCAGCGTATGACGGCCGGCATCCTCGCTGTATTTCTCCTCCAGCGCAAGGAAATCCTCGCCGTTCTTCAGACGTGCCATCAGATCGTCGCATAAAGCAAGCTTTGCTGCTGCTTCCTCTGCGGTCAGCTCCTCTGTGATCACGTTTCCGTTTTTGTCGTAGGTCGGCTCGCCCTTGGAGTTGAGCACGTTTTTGTCGGCGGTACGGATATAGATGTGACGGACGCAGACGTAGTTCTTTTCGTAAAATGCGTTGTACTGCTCGGTCGAGATGGGCTCAGCGCCGGTTGATCCCACCGTGTCATCACCGTAGAGATAGGTGTACAGATAACTGATTCGCTCATCAGCCAGGTACATCTCGCGCAGCGTATCAACGTTGAGACCGATGGGGGCAAGGGCCTCGTTGAGTGCCTTTCTGCCTCCGGCGTTTTCGATCTCCGTGTTGATTGCGGTGTTGACGGCGGAAACGACCGACTTTGGAAGCTCCAGCTTGTAGGCGTCAAAAAGATAGAGGCTGATGCAGTTGGAGTTGATGATCTCTGCAATACGGGCGTCGATGTATTCTGCAACCGTCATCTCCGTGTCGATACCGTTTTCGTCCGGGACGGAGATTTTGGAGGTCAGATATTTTTCGGTGTCCGTACCGCCAAGCGCATTCAGAAAATAGGTCTTATACGTGGCAATCCAATAGGTATACATATTTTCCGTGACCTCGGACGTGCCGTATCTGAGAACAGTAGCAGAGGTGTCGGCGGAGCAGGAGAAAAGAAACGAAGCGGTCAGAGCAAGTATGAGCAGAATTACGGCTAATTTTTTCATTGGCGTAGTGGTACTCCGATCGTTTTTTATGGAATTTACAGGATATGGATTCGGATGCTGCACATCCCATCTGTCAAGCGCTGCGTGTGCTGCTATGACGTTTTTGGGATCTGTGATTATTTCTTTTGCGCCTTGTTTGCAGCCTGTGCCTTCAACCGCAGAGAATTATCGAGAATGCGCTTGCGGACACGAACGTTCTTGGGGGTGACCTCGATGAGCTCGTCGTCGGCGATGAATTCCATCGCCTCCTCAATGGACATGATCTTGGGCGGTGTCAGCGTAAGTGCCTCGTCCGCACCGGTGGAGCGGATTGCGGTCAGGTGCTTCTTTTTGCAGACGTTGACGGCGATATCCTCGACCTTGGGACATTCACCGACGATCATACCCTCGTAGACGTCGACCTGGTTGGAGATGAACATGATACCGCGGTCCTGTGCGTTGAAAACGCCGTAGGACGTGGATTCGCCCGTTTCGGAGGCGATCAGAGAGCCGGTGAAGCGGCGGATGATTTCACCGCAGTGCGGTTGGTAGGAATCAAACATAGAGTTCATAATGCCTTCGCCGCGCGTGTCGGTAAGGAATTCGGAGCGGTAGCCGAACAGGCAGCGGGTAGGGATCTCGTATTCGATGTGCATACGCTCGCCCTTTTTCTGCATATCCAGAAGGCTACCCTTGCGCTGGCCCATCTTTTCGATGACTGTACCGGAATACTCGTCCGGTACGTCGATGTAGACCTTTTCGACGGGCTCCATGGTAACGCCGTTCTCCTCACGGAGAATAACGTGCGGTGTGGAGAGTGCCATTTCATAGCCCTCACGGCGCATATTTTCCACGAGAATGGACAAGTGCATTTCGCCGCGTCCGCAGACACGGAACTCGTTTGCGGATTCGCCGTCGGAAACGCGCAGAGATACGTCGCGCAGCAGCTCCTTGTACAGTCTTTCGCGCAGGTGGCGGGAGGTGACGTATTTGCCCTCTTTACCGGCAAACGGAGAATCGTTGACGGAAATGGTCATTTCCAGCGTGGGCTCGGAAACCTTGACGAATTCCAGCGGCTGGGGGCTGTCGTTCTTGCAGATGGTATCACCGATGGTGATGTCCTCGCATCCGGAGAAGCAGACGATATCACCGACGGTTGCTTCGTTGACCGCAACGCGGCGCAGACCGTCGATCTGATACAGTGCCTGCACGCGGGCGCGCTTTGCTTTTGCATCGGGGGTATGATAGTTGCAGACGGAGATCTCCTCGTTGACGTGAAGAACACCGCGCTCAATGCGTCCGATGGCGATTCGTCCGACGTAGTCGTTGTAGTCGATGGACGAAACGAGCATCTGCAGGGGCGCATCTCCGTCCCCTTCCGGTGCAGGGATGTAGTCGATGATGGTTTCAAACAGCGGCTTGAGATCGTCGGATGCCTCGTAAGGAGAATACGATGCCGTGCCTGCGCGTCCGGAGCACCAGATCATGGGAGAATCGAGCTGCTCGTCGGTTGCATCCAGCTCAAGCAGCAGCTCAAGCACCTCGTCGCCGACCTCATCGAGCCGCGCGTCGGGCTTGTCGATCTTGTTGATGACGATGATAACGCGGTGGTTGAGCTCAAGTGCCTTCTGCAGAACGAAGCGTGTCTGGGGCATGGGGCCCTCAGCTGCATCGACGAGCAGAACGACGCCGTTTACCATCTTCAGAATACGCTCGACCTCACCGCCGAAGTCAGCGTGGCCGGGGGTGTCGATGATATTGATCTTGCAGTCCTTGTAGTGGACGGCGGTGTTTTTTGCAAGAATGGTAATGCCGCGCTCACGCTCCAGATCGTTCGAGTCCATAACACGGGTGGTGGTTTCCTGGTTTTCACGGTAGATACCGCCCTGCTTGAGCAGTCCGTCGACCAGCGTGGTTTTGCCGTGGTCAACGTGCGCGATGATGGCAATGTTTCTTAAATCTTCTCTGACCAAAATTGTCGCTCCTTACTGTATGCGCACAGTGGCATTTTTCTGTGCACTTTCAAATCGGTTATGCTTTTTTTGAAATAATACTACATTATTATATCACAAAAGGCCGCGTTTGAAAAGAGAGGAAAAAGAAAAAATCGTGAATTTTCGTAAAATTCACGATTTTTTTACAATTTGATGCGGTGTGCGCCTCTTGCTCAGAGCTTCAGATCGTTCTCCCGGATCCATCCGATTCTGCGCAGGATCATGCCGAATATCCAAGTCAGAGCGGCAGGGAGAACGAAGCAGATGAGCACGAGTCCCATCCAATCGAATACGGTGATGGCTTCCTTTGTTCCTGCAGCGATATCGCTGATCCATCCCGTATACACGCCGATCTGACCGACCAGACCGCAGGTGCCCATGCCCGAGGAGATCGGTGCACCGTTCATTTCCAGGCGGAACACGCACGTAGCGAGCGGACCGGTTATGGCAGAGGCGAGGATCGGCGGAATCCAGATCCGCGGATTACGGACGATGTTGCCCATCTGCAGCATCGACGTGCCGATGCCCTGTGACAAAAGGCCGCCGACGCCGTTTTCGCGGAAGCTCATGACGGCAAAGCCGATCATCTGGGCGCAGCAGCCCGCGACCGCAGCACCGCCTGCAAGACCGGTCAGGGAAAGTGCCGCGCAAATGGCAGCAGAGGATATGGGAAGCGTCAGTGCGATGCCGACGAGGACCGAAACGAGCATTCCCATCCAGAAGGGCTGCAGCACGGTCGTTTCCATAATGATCTGTCCGAATGCACTTGCTGCCCGTCCGATATACGGTGCGATCAGCGCGGAAAGTCCGACACCGGAGAAGATCGTAAAAAACGGCGTTACAATCAGGTCGATGCGCGTTTCGTGGGATACGGCCTTTCCGAGCTCCGCCGAAAGAATCGCGATGATGAGAACGGCGAGTGGACCTCCGGCGCCGCCGAAGGAATTGGCAGATGCACCGACGGCGAGAAGGGAGTACAGCACCAACGGCGGTGCCTTGAGTGCATATCCGATGGCGCAGGCCATGGCCGGTCCGGACATGGAGGTTGCGAAGCCTCCGATCTCGTTCAGGGGGAGGATGGAAAGCTGTGTGCCGAGCGTGTTGAGGATCGTGCCGATGAGCAGGGAGCAAAAAAGGCCCTGTGCCATGGCGGACATCGCGTCAATGCCGTATCGCTTTGCGGAAAAAACGATATCCTTGCGTTGTAAAAATGAGGAAAAACGGTTCATTTACGGGGATCTCCTTGTGATGTGGTCAGTGTGTGCTGTCGGATGAGCAGGGGCGTGTCTTGGGTGTGGGGCGATGCTTTGCGGTATATTCGTCAATTTCAAGACGGACGATGGCGACGATACGCGCGAGCGGCTCGGTGAAGGTGAAGTCCTCGCCCGTCTGCGTTTTCATCAGAACAGACAGCGCGTGCATTTTTTCTTGCGGATCGTCGACGAAGACTGCCGTGCCGCGTCCCATCAGAGAGCGGTACGACATACCGTAGCGGCACGCGACGTCACCGGTAAATGGTGCGATATCACACTCCATTTCAACGAAGATGCGCGGATTTTTCCGCATAATATCAAGCTTTTTTCCTTGTACTGCGCCGTGGACGTACAGAAACAGCCGTCCGTCGTCGGTCATTTCGTAGCCGTAGTTCATAGGTACGACGTAGGGCTCTCCGTCGTCACACAGGCCAAGATGCAGGATTTGTGCGGTATTGAGGATATGTAAAATATCCGCACGATCGGTGAGCTGCAGCTCACGGCGTGTCATTCCGTTCATAGCGATGACTCCTTCGTTTCATGGATCGGTTTTGTGGTGGAATTTGAAAAGGGTGCCGCGAAACGGAATGCGACACCCTCTGTACGGAGGACACCTTACAGCTTCAGTACGTTGCAGGATGCAAGCGTCTGTGCGGCACGGCGTTCTCTCTTGTGGCAAGTGAACACGAGCGCCTGTGCGGATCCGTATTCCGTATCGTCGTTGCAGGCGCGATGCAGGAGCGCGATCATACGGGAAAGGCGGTGGTCGTCCAGCGTTGCAAAGGCCTCGTCGAAGAGCAGCGGGGGCAGCTCGTGCGGATACAGCATATGCAGAAGCGCCATGCGCAGACTCAGATACGCCAGATCCTGCGTGCCTGCAGACAGCGCGTCGATTGGAAGCGGGGAAGCATCAGCCTCCGCGGTGTTTTGTGCGGCACGCAGATTCATGCCGTCGTCAAACAGAAGTGCGGAATACCGATGATCGGAGAGGACCGACATCAGCTTGCCGGCGCGCTCTGTCAGCCTGGGGGCGATGGCGTCGTGCAGGGCGATGCTTGCGGATCTCGTTGCATCGATGGCAAGATTGAGGGCGGCGTAGGTCTTGCGGTCGCGGCGGAGCGTTTCGTCCATTTCCGCAATGAGTGCACGGAGGATGCGGGGGTCCTGTCCGATGTCGCAGGTTTCGGCCCGTGTGAACGGCAGATCGGATACGGGGGATATGACGGTATCGGGATCCACTGCGGACAGCAGGGAAAGGGCCATTTGCGACTGCTCAAGCTCCGCGCGAAGGCGATCACGCTCCTCGCGAAGCTCTGAAACTGCGGCAATGTTGCTTTCCATTTCGCGCAGAACCGCATCGATGCGGAATGCGGCGGAATCCGATGCAAAGAGCGCGGAAAGGGACTTGCGGCGCGTGCGCAGTGCCTCCTCGCTCGTCGCACCGTGCTCTGTAACGTACGCGCGGATCTGGGCCTCACAGTCGGCGGCGATGCCCTCAAGCCGGGCAAGCTCCTCGAGCGTGCGATCCACGCGGTTAGCAGAGGACGCGACGAGATCGGCGGTCATCCGGTCGGCGGTGAGTCTTGGTGCGTCAGGCGGCTGAAGCCGGGACAGCAGAAGGGCGGCCTGTCTTGCGGCCTCGCTGCCGCGCAGGGAGGAGGCGGCAAGCTTTTCGTTCAGGGCCTCCTTGTTTTCGGAAAGTGAAATGAGCTTATGCTCGGAGAGCATGTATTCCTCAAGGAAGTTTTCAAGCTCGTTCTCCGTCTGGCAGGCGTATCGCCTGAGCATCACGCCGAGTGTGCGCTGATAACGGCTGCGGGAAACGAAGAAAAATACTGCGAGCGCACAGAGTGCTGCCGTAATGAGGATACCGTTTCGGACGCTGTTCGTTTGCAGAATGAGCAGAAAGGCTGTGATTGCAAGTGCAAATACGGTGCCGAGAAGGAATACGATGCCAAACACCGTCATCAGGGAGCGTTTTTTATACAGGGCATCCAGACGCTCCTGCAAAACCTCTGCACCGCCGTCCAGGCGGATACGCCGCATCTGCGTTTCCTTGATGTTGTCGCGGCGTACAGAAAAGTCCAGACGGTCCATTTCCGCATTTGCGCGTGCGTGGTCGTCTGCGGCCTGCCGCATATCGTCTGCGCACAGGTGCAGCGAGGCTGCAAAGTCTGCGTCTGGCCTGTAGCCACCGCGGAACATGGTGCTGCTCAATGCCGAGGCACGCTTTTCGGCCTCCTCTTTTTTGCGGTGCAGCGCGTTTAACGTATCGAGATCGTCCAGCGCGCAGTATGCCTCATATTGGTCGAGCACCTTCTGCAGGCGGTCGGCGCGTGCCTTTTTTTTGGCGAGGCTGTCCTCACACGCTGCGAGTGCGGCGCGCTGTGCCTCGTAGACCTTGGCGGCGGCTGCGGAATCGGACCTGCTCTGTATCTGCTGTGCAGGTGTTTGCTCTGCCGTTTTCGGCGGGATCTGCTCAGCGGCACGCTCTGCCTCCTCTAACGCGGAAGCGAGTGCGGCGCGGCGCCGTTCCATATCGTGGATGGAGCCGCTTTCCGTTTCGGGATCGTACAGTGCGCGGCGGCGTGCACTCAGCGCACGGATCGCTGCATCCGGATCGATCTCCTCGTTTGCGGCGTACAGGATGCGGTCAATGGCATTCTGGATAGAGGACGGCCCTGCATAGCTGCCGGCGGATTCGGAATCGCTGCGCTGTGCGCTGCTTGCGCCGGACGCTGCGTTGACCTGTCCGACAAAGGCGCTGGCGGAGAAGACATCGCCGGATACGCCGAAAAAGACGACGCCGGGAATTTCTCCTGCATAGACCGGATCGCCCGGGATGCCGTCGTACAGAGGTAAGATCTGTACGGCTTGCTCGGCACATCCGTTGCCGGGCGGGCAGCTGCGGGAGATGCGGTATGTAAGCGTATCGGGGATACCGGGCAGAGGCTCTGAAAGCGTAACGACGGCAGAGCCGCCGACGGGTGTGCTCGGTGCGGTGCTTAGCCGGGACAGATATCGGGCATCCCCTTCCGTGATCACGCCGTAGAACAGCCAGCGTAAAAAGGCGGCAACGGTGGTCTTTCCGGATTCGTTCTCACCCTCAATGATATTCAGACCGGGAAGAATATCGATCGCGCGGTCGCAGAAGGCACCGAAGCGGCTGATATGAATGTGATTGATAACCATATGGCGCCCCCTTTATTTGTGCTTGAATTCCTGCAGACCGAGCCGCAGTGCAAGCACGGCTGCATCATGCAGGGCGGGATCCTTTGAGGAAAGCGCATCGGAGAGTGCGTGGTAATAGGCACCGCGCAGCGTGGGATCCTCTGCAAGTGCAGAAACGTCTGACGGTACTGTGTGGTCGATGAGTGACAGGGAAGCGAGCGGCGCGAGTGCGGCGAGGACTGCCTCCTCTGTGAGGAGCAGGTCAGCGGGCAGCGTACCCGTGACGGTCAGCCTCAGGGCGGTGTCGCGGTCGGGGGCGGTCAGTACACCCTGTTCGACGGCATCCTTGACGCATTGCGCCAGATAGGCGGCAACGGCAGATTCGGTCACGCGCTCTGCGTGCATACCGTCCAGGGAGCATTCCAGACATTCGTACCGACGGCGCGTGATGCGAAGACGGCGCGGAGAGAATACGCTTGCGCCGTTTGCATCGAAGCCAAGCGTTCCCATGATCGCGCCCTTCAGACCGGGCTCGGAAAAGCCGCGTCCGACCAGGCAGCCCGCATAGCCGTAATAGGTGATGCGGGGAGCGCCGTGTGCCGAGGATGCGGAAACGCGGCGGATGCCGTCGGAGGTATGATAGTGTCCGAGTGCGCAGTAATCAAAGCCTGCGCGTGCAAGCTGCTCCTTTGTGACGACGGGAGCACGGTCGGATTCGGGGGCATCCTCGCCCGTGCTGCTTGAAAGCGCGGCGTGACCGACGAAGATGCGGTGCGTGCCGTGCGCCTTTTCCCGGATGCGGAGTCCGGCAAGCGGCTCGTAGCCGTTCATGACGGCGGCGGTATTTGCAAATCCCCAGATCTCTGCTGTGACGGGAGTATCTGTATCATCGGAAACGGTAACGGTGAAGCTTTGGGGCTTCTCACTTGTGAAAACGTGTACGTTATCGGAAAGGGATGCGGTTGCGTACAGGCAATCGGGGGTATAGAAATCGTGATTTCCGGGTGCAATAAAGATTTGGCAATCGGGCACGGATGCGAATTCACGGCGGATGTGTGCCGCGGTTTCCTTCGTCAGAAACGCATGGCTGAACAGGTCTCCCGCGATGAGCAGGATACGGATGCCGTTCTGCTTTACGTAGAGCATCATAGAGGAAAACGCATTGCGCAGCTCGGCGCGGCGGACGTCGGCGTTTTCCAGATCCTCAGCGGTAAGGGGTGTATCCAGATGGATATCGGCACAGTGAAGCAAACGAAGCATGGATGTCTCCTTTCCGGCGTTGTCAGTCGTTTAACGGAAATGCCGCGGTTAATTCCTTTTCGGCGTACGCCTTGTAGTTGTTGTATACGGTCTTCGGGGCGTAATTCAGCGTGATGCCGGAATGCACAAGGTCGGCGGAAACGCGGTTAAGATAGTTGTAGCCGCCTGCAAACATTGTGGTGAAGTCGTAGCGCGGTGCGCTGCAGATAAGGTCGAGCATTTCCACAGTTGCGCTGTCACGTACAAAATACTGCAGCGCCTCGTTCAGATACAAATCGAGTGGATTGCCCGAGGATGCGGCAAAGAGCGCCTGCATGATCATGCCCGTTTCCTCAAGCGCACCCGTTGTGGACGGTACGCAGAGCACGGCGGATTCGCCAACGTAGGTGCTGTAGCCGTTCTGGGATTCGTTCAGCTTGGGCAGCGGCACGAGTCCCCACGGAACTGCAATATCCGACCAACGCGACATATTGGAGAGGGTTCCGCAGTAATAGAGCAGATTTCCGGAAGTAAAGGCGTCCTCTGCGCCGTCCTTGGGGGACACGCTGGATTCATGGACTCCGCTGCGCAGGAGCGTGATGACGGAGGATACGGAATCCAGATCAAAGGACAGGGCAGGCGTTGTGTCGGGGGCGCTTTGCGTGATGCAGATTGCGCCGGAATCCATGAACAACGGCTCACAGACGTCCAGTCCGAGATTGGCGAGATTGTCACCCCATACGGTCTGCGCTCCGTTTTCATCGAGTGCGGCGCGCGCATCGAGGGATGCGGTCATGAGCGTCTCCCAGGTCCACGTGCCGTTCTTGACCAGCTCATAGGGAGAGGTCAGGGAAAGGCTTTGTGAAAGGGGACGGTTGAAGAAGATGGCATAATAGTTTTCCGGCGAGAAGGTATAATTGCCGACGGCGCCCCAGACGGCATGGCCCGCAGACATTGCTGCCATGGCATCCTGATCGAAATACGGTGCGCTGAAATCGGTGAAGGGAAGCATACGGAGATTGAGGAGCATTCCCTCTGCCTGAAATTTTCCGAGCTGTCCGTATGGAATGGCGTAGAAATCGGCAACGTACGGCACGTCGGACAGGTACGCCTTGCGGATCTCCGAATACAAGGCATCTCTCTCAAAGGTGAAATTGAGAATACGGACGTTGTAGCGCTGCTCGACCATTTGCGTGCGGCTGCGGCGCAGATCGGACAGAACGGTGCCTCGCTTATCGTCCGCACCGAAGATATCACCGAATACGGCGGAATCTGCGGCGGATGCAATGAGAATATTCATGCCGTCCAAATCCTCACGGCGCAGAGCGGAAAGTGCTTCCTTTGCGTCCGCGTCCGGATCGGTGGGCGTATCCGTCGTCGGCCCATCGGGATCGGTGACGGGATCGGTGATGACAGGGGGGCGGTCGGACGGATCCGTTTCGGGGGTGGTGGAGTCTGTTTCAACCCGGTCGGAGAGTGGGGTATCGTGGAAGATGATGGGTGAGGAACAGGCATTGAGATTGGAAAGAATTATGGCGCAGAGCAGAAGCGTAGCGGCACATTTGTGTTTGCGTTGCAGCATTGATGAAATCTCCCCACAAGAATCTTGAAATAGTATATATCAATATTATACTCCAAAATTGCGAAAAAATCAATGCTGTGCAAGCGTTTTTTACAAAATTTCAAAAAAAATGCAATTTTCTATAGAATTTTGTCCCGACTTATGATATACTATGTATATGCGGAATTCCGCGTGCCGGAAACGGTGCGGCATCCGTAAATTAGAGTAGCTCATTCTGCGTAAAGTGTCACGGAAACGGGGAGTTGTTCCGCGAACGAAAACGGTACGGAGCGGCGCGGCACATTGTGCTGCAGACGCCCTTCGGAAATTGCGGTAAAATGAGCGCATCCCGCTAAGGAGTATCTGCTATGAAGTACACATCCCGCAATCCTGACAACACGTTGTTCCGTACGCCCCTATCTCTTGCATACGTGCGCTGTGCCGTATCGGAGCTGAAATCCACGCGTATGATCGTTGTGACCGCACTGCTTGCCGCAACCTGTGCGCTGGTCGATCTGTTCTTTCTCCCTGTGGGGGGCGCGTTCCTGCGGATCTATTTTTCCTTTTTGATCGCATCGCTTCTGTGTGCGACGGTTGGCCCCGCGCTTGCTTTGCCTGCGGGCATTCTCGTCGATATGCTGAGCTTTTTCCTGGCGGGCGGTGATCCGGTGGGATATTTCCCCGGATACGCACTGTCCTCCATGCTGACGTTTTTGCTGTACGCACTGTTTTTATACCGGGCGAATCTTTCGCTGACACGTATTTTTGCAGCACGTCTGGCAGTCAACGTGCTCATTAACGTCATTCTCGGCTCGGTCTGGAAGCATATCCTGTACGGAAACGCCTATATCGTTTACTTTGTTTCCGGTGCGATCAAGAACATCGCGCTGCTGCCTGTGGAGGCGGCGTTGATGCTGATGCTGTTCAGAAGGCTGATTCCCGTTTTGCAGCGGGTGAAGCTGATTCCGGACAGCGTGACGGTGACGGTGCGCCGCAGGGATTATGTCTTCTCGGCGATTGCCGGTGTGATTGGCATTGCGGTGCTGATCCTGTATTACCGATACAAAAACGGATAAAAAAAGACGGGGTGCTGCGGTATCGCAGTGCCCCGATGTATGAGGTCAAAATGAGTCGCAATCCTACTTATCGCATCATCTCACTGTTTTCCGGCTCACGCGGAAACTGTACGCTCCTCCGCGTCGGTGATACACGGATCCTGGTGGATGCCGGCATGAGCTGCCGCGCCATTGAACGTGCGCTGGCGGCGGTCGGAGAATCTCTGTCGGAGATCAATGCGGTCTTTATCACGCACGAGCATTCCGATCATACGAAGGCGCTTCCCGTGCTGCTCAAGCGGCATCCCGTTCCCGTGCACCTTGCTGAGCCGACGGCAAGGGAGCTGGCACGCGCAGGCTTTCCTACCGATTGCTTTGCCGTGCATTCTCCCTGCTTTTCCGTGCGCGTTGCGGCTGGTAAAGAAGCACCCGTCATCACCGTGCAGTCCTTCCCCATTCCGCATGACAGCCGATGCTGCATCGGTTACCGTTTCTGCGCGGAGGGAGAGGGCTATTCCCGCTGTGCCGCGATTGCGACGGATATGGGGTGCGTGACCGAGGATATTCGCACGGCACTCAGCGGCGCACACGAGGTCATCCTTGAATCCAATCACGACGAAAATATGCTGATGATGGGACCGTATCCGTATGAGCTCAAGCGCCGCATCTTATCGGAAAGCGGACATCTTTCCAACGGCTGTGCCGCGGAATTTTTGTGTGAGCTGACGTGTACCGGCGCCAGACATTTGCTTCTTGCGCATCTGTCCCCGGAAAACAATACGCCGGAGCTTGCATATCTGACGGCCCGCACGGCGCTATGCCGACGCGGTCTTGTGCAGGATGAGGACTATACGCTGGCTGTTGCCCACCGCGATACGCCGGTAATCCTGTTTGAGGAGGGAGATGCGGTATGACGGAGCCGATCGAGATCCTTTTTGAGGACCGCCATGTCGTCGTGGTCAAAAAGCCTGCCGGAATATTGTCGCAGAGCGGCGGTGCTGTCGGCACGCTGCCCGATCTTGTATCGTATCTGAAGGAGCGCGAGGCTGCGCGCACGCCTTCCGACGGGACGGAGCCCTATATCGGCGTCGTGCATCGGCTGGATGCCGGAGTGGGTGGTGCGATGGTCTATGCCAAAAAAACGTACGCTGCGGCGGCGCTGTCCGAGTCCGTCCGTTCCAGAGAGCATTTTACGAAGGAATATCTGTGTGTGGTAAGCGGTGTCCCGGCGGAATCTGCAGGGGAGTACCGTGATCTGATGCTCCGGGACAGCGGCGCAAACAAAAGCTACGTTGTGGACCGGATGCGTGCGGGTGTCCGTGAGGCGCATCTGTCTTACCGCGTTTTGCAGACGGTGGAGCGTGCGGGGGATCTGTATTCTCTCTTATGCGTGACGCTTGGCACGGGACGCAGTCATCAGATCCGCTGTCAGATGTCGCATCACGGAACGCCGATCGTCTGTGACGGAAAGTACGGCGGTCACAGACCGGGGGGCGTGGAGATGCCCGGTATTGCGCTGTGGTCGTATCATCTTGCGTTTATTCATCCTGCCAATCTGCCGGTGTCCGACCGCAAAAAAAGCAAGTCCCAGACACAGCGGATGCAGAAGCGGCAGGAGAAAAAGCCGGTTTTTGAAAATCCGGACGT